>JACDBJ010000356.1 GCA_013695005.1 Pseudonocardiales bacterium | reverse complement strand
GCGCGTAGGTCATCGCGTAGCAGGCCAGCCCGCCCCAGAAGCAGTAGGCGAGCGGGTTGGGCGCCGAGCCGGTGCCGCCCATCGGCGGCGGGAAGTCGGCCTCGAAGATCACCGGGTCGCCGTTGGGACCGGGATGCTGGCCCGGAACTGCGGCCGTCCCTCCTCCGACTGCCAATCGGACCGCACCGCTCGTGACATCGCCCGTGACAACATCCAGATCGTCCACTGCGTCTATTCCATCCAGATCCCTGGACGATCTGGGCGCTGGTGCACGATCTGGACGTATCTGACACCCGGGTCGCCAGGTTGAGGGCCTGGTCCACACTTAGTGGGTGGAGGTTCGAGTCCTCTTCGGCGCATATGAGAAAGCCACCGATGCGGTCCCGGACGTCCTGCCGCCGGCGAGGGGTGTGCCGCATTCCAAGCAGAACTTCGCCCCCGCCACCACGGCCTGCCCGCAGTTCGGGCAGCTCTGCTGTGTACCGGCTCCGCAGTGGATGCAGAACTTCCCCGGAGGAGTCGGCTCGCCACAGGTCGAACAGCGGACCTCACCTGTGGCGCTCACGCGGCGACTCCGGCCTGCGACGGGGCCTGGGTCCGCGCCAGCCAGGGAGCGGCCTGGAGGCGGGTGAAGATTTCGCGCGCTTCGGCACGTAGCGCCACGGCCTCAGCGCCACGTTCCTCGGTCTCGAGCAGCTCGGCGTGCTCGACTAGGACCTGGCCAAGCACAAACGGGGCCTTGATCGTCCGCAGCTCCCGGGTGGCGGCCGTCAATCGCTCGTCGGCGGACGCTGGGTCTGCCCGGCGGTGAGCAAGCAGACCGGCGAAGCGGGCCGCGCCGGCCCGCAGCAGCGGCGAGCGCAGCGCCGGCGGTAGGTCGGCAACATGGGCGATTAGCCGTTCTATCGCCGCCTGATCATTGACGGCCAGTGCGGCCAGGCCGGCTTCGACGTAGGCCTCGCGACGGTCTTCGTTGACCACCTCGGCTCCTGAGACGGCGACCGGCCACGCCACGTCAAGGGCCTCCTGGTGGCGGCCGCTGGCATTTAGCGCGATCGCTCGGGCGACGGTGGGAGCGTCGGCAAACTCGGCGTTGGCGCTTGCGGTGGCGTCGACGGCGAGGCCGAGTATGTGCGCGACCGCGTCCTTATTACCCCGAGCGGCCTGGATGCGAGCGAGCAGGGGCAGGGAGGCCAACCTGGGCAGCTCACCGCGGACACTCAGGTCGCCGAGCAGCTCGAGGGCGTCATCCCAGTCCCCCAGCCCCACGTTGGCCGTGGTGACGAGCAGGCCGAGGGGTTCCTCCCAGTGCCGGTAGCCCCGGGCCTGAGCCAACGCCAGGCCGGGCAACGCCAGCGCACGCGCCTCGGCAAAGCGGTCGCCTTGCAAGGGCTTGTCGGCCACATTGTTGTAGGCCCGCAGCGCCTCCTGGGGGAGGTCGTGGGCGAGGGCCAACCTCAGTGCACGCTCCCGCAGCGCATCCGCCTCCTCCATTCGACCGGAGCGTCCACGTACGTTGGCGACGGCGTTGAAGGCCAGGATGACGGTCTCCCACTGCTCCAGCGGCTCGGCAATGGACAATGCCGCGTCGGCCACGACCAGGGCTTCGTCGAATGAGTTCTGGAAGCCGAGCTGAACTGCCAACACGGCCAGCACGCTGGCCTGCTCGGCGCTGCCGTCGGGAAGCCGCGCGGCCGCGTCTCGTTCCAGGGCAATCGCTTCATCCAGTCGGTCCTCCCGGTACAGAGCCTCACCAACTGCGACCAGAGTACGGGCGGCCGAGAACTGGTCGCCAAGCTCCTCAAACATGACGACGGCCGCCTGCAATCGGTTTCGCCCCTGGTCGTAGTCGCCGTTCAGGAGCGCGGCCCGCCCTGCCTGGTCAAGGAGCCGGGCTCGGGTGGCGGAGTCCTCGGCCAGCCCGGCGGCGCGGTCGAACGCTCGCTGGGCTTCAGCTCCCAGGGCCAGTGACAGCGCCCGCTGGCCGGCTTCGGCCAGGGTCTCACAGGCGGCGGCGCGAATCCGGGGCGCATCGGGCGCGTCTGGATCAGCCGCCGCGGCTTCGAGGAAGTGGGCGGCCAGTACCTCGGCCAGCTCGGGCGCGTCATCGCCCCAGGCCTCCTGGAGGTGGCGCGCCGCGGCCAGATGGCGGCCCTTGCGGTCCCTCCGGGAGAGGGTGCCGTGGGCGGTAGTGCGCAGAAGAGCTTGGAGGAAGTGGTACTGGCCGCGCTCGGCCGACAGGCGGTCATCGTTGAAATCCAGGACCTGCTTGGCCACCAGCCCCTCGAGCACGCGGATCACGCCTTCGACGCTGTGCTCAGACAGTGCGGCGACTCCGGCGGCGGTGAAGGACTGGCCGAACACCGACGCGTCCTGAAGCACGGACCGTTCGCTGGCGCTGAGTCCGTCCAGCCGCGCGGCGGCCAGCGCATGCAGCGTCTCGGGGACGTCGAGCTCGCCAATGTCCCCGGTCACGCGGTAGCGGTTGGCCTCCCGCGTGAGAAGTCCCCGGTCCAGCAACATGCGCACCGTCTCCACGGCGTAGAGCGGAACCCCCTCGGCTCGGGCCAGCACGCGGGCAGCCAGCTCTTCAGGCAGCCCGGGTACGAGACCATCGAGCAGCCCGCGCACGGCCGAGTCAGACAAGGGACCCAGCGGGATCGCCATCTCCCGCCAGGCCGGCCGCGAGTCCAGCAGCTCGGCCCGTCCCAGGGCGAGGATGAAGATCGGATGCTCGGCGGACCATTCCAGCAGGTAGTCGATGAACTCCAGCAGCCCAGAGTCGGCCCACTGCAGATCCTCGAACACGAGCACCACCGGCTCGGTGTCGGAGATCCGTTCAAAGAACAGCCTCCAGCCACTGAACAGGTCCGCGCGGTCGGTCGCGGTGCGCGCTTCCAGGCCCAGGAGATGAGCCAGCCTAGGCTCGACCAGCCTGCGCTCGCGTTCGTCGGAGACGTACAGCTCGACAGCGGAGTGCAGTTTGGCTCGGGCCGAATGGGGTTTCTCCTCCTCGAGGATCCCGGCTCGAGCCCGGACCATCTCGGCCAGGGCCCAGTAGGCCACCCCCTCGCCGTAGGACAGACAGCGTCCCTGGTGCCAGCGCACCACCGTCTCGACCCCGTCCATGTACTTGAAGAACTCCCACTGCAGCCGGGATTTGCCCGACCCCGCCTGGCCGACAATCGCGACCAGCCGGGCTCGTCCCTGCTCGATGCTCTGTTGGCAGGCTTCGATCACCCCGGCCAGCTCGAGCTCGCGACCGACCAGCGGTGACTCCAAGCCCGCGCTGCGTCGCGCGCCCCCCGCTCCGGCTACGACCCGGAGCGCGGTCCAGGCATGGACGGCCTGTTCGCGGCCCTTGACGTGGTGTTCGCCGGCGTCCTCGTAGGCGATCGCCGCTTCGGACGCCCGCCGGGTGACGTCGTCGACCAGGACCGTGCCGGGGGCAGCGATGGATTGCAGGCGCGACGCGGTGTTGACGGTGTCGCCCAGCACCATGCCCTCGCCCTCGGCTCCGACCTCCACGGCGGCGTTGCCGGTCAGCACGCCGGCCCGGACCCGCAGGTCGGGCATGCCGACCTCTTCACCGAGCAGCGTCACGGCCTGCGTCAGCGACAACGCGGCTCGGACGGCGCGCTCGGGATCGTCCTCACGCGCGACCGGGGTGCCCCAGACGGCCATCACCGCGTCGCCGATGAACTTCTCCACCGTCCCGCCGTAGCGCTCGATCAACGTCCGGCAACGATCGAAGTACTCCGACAGCAGCTCCCGCACCTCCTCGGGATCACGGTGCTCAGACAGGGTCGTGAAACCAACCAGATCGGCAAACAAAACCGACACCAACCGCCGCTCAGACACGGTGACCGGAGCCGACGCAGGCGACACCGATGCGGTCCCGGACGTCCTGCCGCCGGCGAGGGGTGTGCCGCATTCGCCGCAGAAGCGATCGCCGGGTTCGTTCTCGGCTCCACATGAGCCGCAGGTCGCCGACTGGGGCGCTCCACAGTGAGAACAGAAGCGTCGAGCGGCCCGGTTCTCAGTTGCGCACGCCGAGCAGGTAGGCACCGCCGCGCAGTCTAGGGTGAAGAACCATACTGCCCGGGTAGTGAGGGCTCCCGGGGATGGCTAGCCATCGCGCCGTGCTCGCTCAGCGCGACGTGCGGCTGCTGTTCAACGGCGTGCTCATCTCGACCACCGGCAGCTGGGCCTACAACGTCGCGCTGCTGGCCTTCGTCTTCGAGCGCGCGCATTCTCTGGGTTGGGTGGGCGCGGCGGGCCTTGTCCGCATGATTCCCTAGCTGCTGCTGAGTGCCTACGGCGGGGTGATCGCCGAGCGCACCGAACGAATCCGGCTGATGATGGGAGCGGACCTGCTCTGCGCGCTCTGCCAGGCCGGCCTCACGGTCGTGGCCGCTGCCAGCGGTGCCCCGGCGGTCGCGCTCGTCTTCGCCGCACTCACCTCAGCCTTCAGTGTCGTCTACCCGCCGGCCGCGGCGGCGACCCTTCGCTCTCTGAGTGAGGATGAGCTAGCCGCGGCGAATGCGCTCAATGGGACGATTGAGCAGCTGGTGATAATCGTCAGGCCGGCGATCGGCGCCGTGCTTCTGCTGGTCGGCTCCCCGGCGGCCGTGTTCGGCAGCAACGCGGTCAGCTTCCTGGTCTCGGCTGCCCTCATGTCCCGCATCCGGAAGCGCAGCCGGCCGGTGGACGTCACCAAGGGCGGGAGCGCCGGCCCGCTGAGCCAGATGATGGTCGGCGCCCGCACGATTGCCGCGCTGCCCGCCGTGCGGACCCTGGTGGCCTACAGCGTAATAGTCAGCTTCGTCTACGCGGACCGACACGGTGCTGTTCGTCGGCGCCTCCGCGCACAAGCTCGGAACCGGGGCCGAGGGCTTCGCCTACCTGCTGGCCGGCCTCGGCGTAGGCGGGATACTGGCCGCCGGTGCCGTCGATCGGCTGGCCGGGGCTCGGCGCCTGGGGGTGATCATCCTGGCCGGGCGATCGGCTACTGCCTGCCAACCGCGCTGCTGGTGGTCCTTCACTCACCGATCCTGGCCTTCATCGTGGAGATGATCCGCGGCGCGGCGACGCTGATTGTCGATGTGCTGGCCATCACCGCCCTGCAGCGCGCGACCCCCGCCGATCAGCTGGCCCGCGTGTTCGGCGTGTTCTTCGCCTCCGTGCTCGGAGCCATCGCGCTCGGGACGGTGCTCACCCCGACCGTCGTCAGCGCCGGGGGTCTGGACGCCGGTCTGTGGGTGATGGCCCTCGCGCCGGCGGCACTGGCCGTGGCCGGCTACCCGGCTCTAAAGGCGGTGGACCGGCAGACCGCGCAGCGGGCCGCCGAGCTGGAACCGCGGGTGGCCCTGCTGGAGGGATTGGGCATCTTCGCCGCCGCCAGCCGCCCGATTCTCGAGCGCCTGGCATCAGTCGCCGTGCCGGCCGCATTCGCCGCCGGTACGGCGATCGTCGCCGAGGGTGAGGAGTCGGATGCCCTCTACGTGCTGACCGGCGGCCAGGTGCAGGTCAGCGCCAGGGGCGAGGTGGAAGGCGCCCCCCGGGTGCCCAGGACGATGATCGCTCCGGCCTACTTCGGGGAGATCGGGGTGCTGGAGCGAATCCCGCGTACGGCCACGGTCGCCGCCGAGGGCAGCGTGCAGACGTTGCGGATCGACGGAGAGGCGCTGCGCGAGGCGCTGACCGCCTCTCCGGCGTCCAGCTCGCTGATGGAGAACGCCCGCAGCCGACTGGCCGTGACGCACCCCGCGAGGGCGGCAGCGTTCGGGTCCCAGACGGAGATCGGCTGAATCGACACCACCCCGGACGACTCCGCCGACCGCCCAAGGGGGTGAGCCGGGCTGACTTCGACGGAGACCGGGTTTGTGGCTCCCTCTCATCTAGAGTGGGAGATCTCCTGTCCCTCACGCGCCATGACGCCGATCCTACCCCTGCTCGCCCGGCCAAGCGACAACGAGCGCCGACGAGCCTCAGGGCCACTGCGTTTTCGCGCCGCGCGAACCGCGCGACCCGCATTGTGCTCCGACATCCGTGACATCGCCCGTGACAACATCCAGATCGTCCATTGCGTGCATTCCATCCAGATCCGCGGACGTTCTGGACGCTCTGGACGCAATGGACGGATATGACACTCGCTGCGCCAGGTTGAGGGCCTGGTCCGGGATAACCGGGTGGAGGTTCGAGTCCTCTTCGGCGCATCTCCGAAAAGCCTCGCGTGCCGGGGCTTTTCGCGTT
>JACDBJ010000351.1 GCA_013695005.1 Pseudonocardiales bacterium | reverse complement strand
GGCCTCTACCGCGCCGAGGTGCTCGCCGCCCTGGCCAACGCCGCGCTGCTCATCGGCGTCGCCGGCTTCGTCGTCGTCGAGGCGGCGCGCCGGCTGGGCGACCCACCGGTGGTGGCGGGGCTGCCGGTGTTACTCACCGCGGCAGCCGGCCTCGGCGCCAACCTGATCGCCTTCGTCATCCTGCGCCGCGGAGCCAAGGAGAACATCAACGTCCGTGCCGCCTACCTGGAGGTGATGGCCGACGCCGTCGGCTCGGTCGGCGTGATCATCGGCGGCGCGCTGATGTTGGGGTTCGGCTGGCGCTGGGTGGACCCGGTGGTGGCGATCGCGGTCGGCGTGTTCATCCTGCCGCGGACGATCAAGCTCGCCCGTCAGGCGCTGCGCATCCTGGTACAGGGCGTGCCGGCCCACCTCGACACCGGCAAGGTCGGCGACGCGCTGGCCGAGCTGCCCGGCGTGCAGAGCGCGCACGACGTCCATCTCTGGACGCTGACCAGCGGAATGGACATCGCCTCAGCGCACGTGACCATCACGTGCGAGACCGATCCGGTCGCCACGCTGGCCGGCGCTCAGCGCGTCCTGCGCGAGCGTTTCGGCCTTGATCACGTGACCGTTCAGGTCGAGCCTGAGTGCACTGACTGCCGCCCGTGCCTGTTCACCGAACAGGCCACCGGGAGTGTCTCTACTGAGGGTGGGCGAGGGGGGAGTTGAACCCCCACGTCCTTTCGGACACACGGACCTGAACCGTGCGCGTCTGCCATTCCGCCACTCGCCCTGGCGAGCGCCGAGGCTAGCACGGCGAATGCCTGCTACCCGCACGGCGTGAACGCCGCATAATGCGGCAGCACAGATACGATCGGGGTGCCGGCAACACGCCGGAAGATCGGAAGGAACGTCGGTGGGCCGTGTCGACCGCTTCGAACGCCTCTTGGAGGGTTTCGTTGGCGACGCATTCGCACGGGTCTTCGGTGGTGCGGTCGTTCCCCAGGAGGTCGCCCAGGCACTCCGCCGCGAAGCCGACGACGCCATCCAGCCGCTCGCTGGCGGCCGCCACCTGGCCCCCAACCGCTACGCAGTGCTGCTCAGCCCGGACGACCATGATCGGTTGGCCGGTGACGCGCAGCGCATCACCCAGTCACTGTCCGCTGCTCTTGTGCAGCATCTCACGCACCAGGGACTCGAGACGTACGGCGAGGTCGTAGTCTCTCTGGAGCGCGCCGAGGCGCTGCACACGGGACAGTTCCGCACCCGCTCGTCCGTGGACCCCGAGGCTTCGCAGCGGGCCGCCATGACACCAGGCAACGCAGGAGACGGATCGATGAGCCAGCAACCGGGCCACCCCGAAGAGAACGGGCAGAACGGCTACGACCGCGGCGCGCCGCAGGGCTACGCGCAGCAGACCTATGCCCCGCCCGCCGGCTACGACCCGGCGCAGGCGAACCAGGGTGGGTACGACCAGGGCTATGACCCGGCCTACCCGCCGCAGCAGCCCGGCTACGACCAGGGCGGTTACCCGCAGCAGTCCTATGCGCCGCAGGGCTACCCGCCGCAGGGCGGCTACGGCCAGGACCCGGGGTACCCGCCGGCGGACCAGTACGGCCAGCAGGGCTACCCCCAGGACCAGTACGGGCAGCAGGGCTACGCCCAGCCCGCGCAGCCGGGCTACCCGCCGCAGGGCTACCCCCAGCACGGCTACCCCCAGCAGGGCTACCCGCCGGCCGAGCAGTACGGCCAGCAGGGCTACCCGCAGCAGGGGTACCAGGGCGAGTACGACCAGGGCTACGACGGCGGCTACGACCAGCAGAGCTACGGGCGGCTGTCCGCGACGCTGACGCTGGACGACGGGTCGAACCGCGTGTTCCAGCTCTCCGACGGCCCCAACGTGATCGGCCGCGGGCAGAACTCACACTTCCGGTTGCCCGACACCGGAGTGTCCCGCCGGCACGTCGAGATCAACTGGAACGGGCAGACCGCTACGCTGTCCGACCTCGGCTCGACCAACGGTACGACTGTCAACGGCAACCCCGTGCAGACCTGGCAACTGGTGGACGGCGACGTTGTTCGCATCGGCCACTCGACGCTGGTCTTCCGGGCGCAACCCTGACCCGACCCTCCAGCGCCACACCGCAACGACGCCCCGCGCGCCGTCCGGGAAGCACAGGCGGAGAAACGGAGTACTGCGCGGGTGCCCGAACTGGTGCTCCAGTTGACCAGAGCGGGGTTCCTGGCCCTGCTCTGGTTGTTCGTATGGGTTGCCCTGCGCGTGGTCCGCTCCGACCTCTACGCCGCCTCCGGATTACGGGCGCTGGGCTCCGGCGGCCGTGCGGGACGCTCCCGACGGGATCGGACGGCGCGCCAGCTGATCGTCACGCAAGGGGCGCTGGCCGGCACCCGGATTACGCTGGACTCACGCCCCATCCTGATCGGAAGGGCCGACGACTCCACCTTGGTACTCGACGATGACTACGCATCCACCCGGCATGCACGGATCTCGCTGCAGGGCGAGCAGTGGTACGTCGAAGACCTGGGGTCGACCAACGGCACCTACCTCGACCGGTCTAGGGTCGCCACGCCGACGCGCGTCCCGCCCGGGGTGCCGATCCGTATCGGCAAGACAGTGATCGAGCTGCGATCGTGAGCCTTGTCCTCCGCTACTTCGCCCGCAGCGAGCGCGGCCTGGTTCGACAGAACAACCAGGATGCCGTGTACGCCGGTCCGCGGGTGCTGGCGCTGGCCGACGGCATGGGCGGCCACGCCGCCGGCGAGGTCGCCTCCAAGCTGGTGATCACCGCCCTGTCCCAGCTGGACGACGACGAGCCCGGCGACGACCTGCTGGCCGAGCTGCGCGAGGCTACCGCGGAGGGTAACGCCGCGATCACCCGGCACATCACCGAGGAGCCCGACCTCGAGGGCATGGGCACCACGCTCACCGCGATCCTGTTCAAGGGAACCCGGCTCGGGCTAGTGCACGTCGGCGACTCGCGGGCCTACCTGCTCCGCGACGGGGCCTTCAGCCAGATCACCAAGGACGACACGTTCGTCCAGTCGCTGATCGACGAGGGCCGCATCACGCCGGAGGAGGCGCAGACGCACCCGCAACGTTCGCTGCTGCTGCGCGCGCTGACCGGCCACGAGCTGGAGCCGTCGCTGACGATCCGCGAGGCCAGGGCAGGTGATCGGTACCTGCTGTGCTCCGACGGCCTGTCCGGCGTGGTCAGCGACGAGACGATGGCCGAGACGCTGCGCCTGCCCGACCCGCAGGAGTCCGCCGACCGGCTGATCGAGCTCGCCCTGCGCGGCGGCGGGCCGGACAACATCACCGTCGTGGTGGCCGACGTGATCGACGTCGACTTCGGGGAGGACGCCCCGATCGTCGGCGGTGCCGCCGACGTCGGCGAACAGGACGACCCCCCGCCGAACTCGGCCGCGGCGAGGGCAGCGGTCACCACGCTGCCGCGTGCCCAACCCAAGCGCGTCGAGCCCGTGGCGGCGGTTCGACGCCGCTGGCCGCCCGCGCGCCGCACGGTGCTCGGTGTGGTGGTCGTGGTCGGCGCGCTCGCGCTGGTCGGGGTGCTCGCCAGGGTGTGGGTGTTGCAGCAGTACTACGTCGGCAGCGCCAACGACCAGGTCGCGATCTTCCAGGGCGTCCGCGGCACCGTGTTGGGCCAGGACCTGCACCAGGTCGTCGAGGGAGCCTGCCAGGACGGCTCCGTCGGCTGCACCGAGCTATCGCTGGCCGACCTCCAGGAGGACGCCCGCAGCCTGGTCCGCGACGGGATCATCTCCAACGACGGGTTGGCCGGCGCCAGGGCGACCGTCCAGCGGCTGCGCAACCAGGAGATGCTCCTGCCGTGCCCGCTGGAGACCGTGCCGGTGGTGCCACCCCCCGCGCCCGGAGCGCCGGTGCCCGGAACGCCGGCGCCAGGAACCCCGGTGCCCCCGGTAGCCGGCACGCCGACGCCCACCCCGCCCAGCGCTGACCCAGCCCTGCCTTCGGTGCAGCCCGAGCCCGGCAAGACCTGTCGGCAGGTGAGCTAGTGGTGGCCCAGCAGCCGCCGGGCCCCGGTTCAGCGGTGGAGGGCGCAGTGGCGGCGCCGGAGCCGCCACAGTCGAGCTGGCGGGGTGTCGAGCTGCTGCTGCTGGCCTTCGCCGCGGCGCTGGTCACCGGCGCGATGGTGCTGGTCGAGGCCAACCAGGAGCAGCAGCTCACGGGGTCGCTGGTGTTCCTCGGGCTTGCCTACCTGGGGCTGTTCACCGCGGCGCACATCGCCGTCCGAGTGCTTGCCCCGCACGCCGATCCGTTGATCTTGCCGTGCGTCGCGCTGCTCAACGGCCTCGGGCTCGTCATGATCCACCGCCTCGACCTGGCCAAGGCCGACCGGGCTCTGCAGCTTGGGGTCGAGGCCCCGACGCTGTTCGGACCCCGCCAGATCGCCTGGACCGCCGTCGGGCTGGTGCTGTTCGTGCTGGTGCTCTGGCGCGCCAACGACCACCGCAAGCTGGCGCGCTACGGCTACACCGCCGGGCTCGCCGGGCTCGGGTTGATGGTGTTGCCCGCGTTGCTGCCGGCGTCGATCTCGGAGGTGAACGGCGCCAAGATCTGGCTTCGGCTGGGGATCTTCTCCATCCAGCCCGGTGAGTTCGCCAAGATCCTGTTGCTGATCTTCTTCGCGGCCTTCCTGGTCGCCAAGCGCGACCTGTTCACCACCGCGGGGCGCAAGGTGCTCGGGATGGAGCTGCCGCGCGGGCGCGACCTCGCCCCGCTGCTGGTGGCGTGGGCCGTCTCGGTCGGCGTGCTCGTCGTCGAGAAGGACCTGGGCACGTCGCTGCTGTTCTTCGGCATCCTGCTGGTGCTGCTCTACGTGGCCACCGAACGGATCTCTTGGCTAATCATCGGCGCGCTGTTCTTCGTCGGCGGCGCGATGCTGGCCTACCAGCTCTTCGGCCACGTGCGCACCCGCGTCGAGATCTGGTTCGACCCGTTCGCGGACTTCGACGGCAACGGCTTCCAGATCGGGCAGGCGCTGTTCGGTCTGGGTACCGGTGGGCTCGGCGGGACCGGGCTCGGCGCCGGGCGGCCGGACCTCGTGCCGTTCGCCGAGACCGACTTCATGGTCTCCTCGCTCGGCGAGGAGCTGGGGCTGATCGGCCTCGCCGCGATCCTGGTGATCTACCTGGTGCTGGTGACCCGCGGCCTGCGCAGCGCGCTCGCGGTGCGGGACAGCTTCGGCAAGCTGCTGGCCACCGGCCTGTCCTTCACGCTCGCCCTGCAGGTGTTCGTGGTGATCGGCGGCGTCACCAAGCTGATCCCGCTGACCGGGCTCACGCTGCCGTTCCTGTCCTACGGCGGATCGTCGCTGGTGGCGAACTACGCGC
>JACDBJ010000332.1 GCA_013695005.1 Pseudonocardiales bacterium | reverse complement strand
GCCGACCACCGACGCCGGTCCGCCGCCGGCGGGCGCCGACGGCGGCGAGCCCGTGGAGCAGCGCCGCGACGGTGGTGACCAGGAGTCCGGTGAGCAGACCTTCGGCGAGCCCCGCTCGGGCGGCCGTGGCAACCGGGATGGGGGCAACCGGGATGGGGGCAACCGCGACCGCGACCGCCAGCCGAACCGAGGCAACGACGCGGGCAACAAGCGAAACGACGGTCGCGGCGACGGCGGCAACAACCGCAACGACCGCAACAACAGCCGGGATGATGACGATGACGACGATGACGGCACCGGCCGTGGTCGGCGTGGCCGGCGCTTCCGAGACCGCAACCGGCGTGGTCGGGACCGCCGCGACGGCCGCGAAGGTGTCGGCCAGGGCGCTGGCCCCGGAAACGCCGACACCGAGGTGCGCGACGACGACGTGCTGCTTCCGGTGGCCGGCATCCTTGACGTGTTGGACAACTACGCGTTCGTCCGCACGTCGGGCTACCTGTCCGGCCCCGACGACGTGTACGTGTCGCTGGCGATGGTCCGAAAGTACGGGCTGCGCCGTGGCGACGCCCTGACCGGCGCGGTGCGCCAGCCACGGGACGGTGAGCAGCAGCGGCAGAAGTTCAACCCGCTGGTGCGCGTCGACACGATCAACGGGCTGGACGTCGAGGGCGCCAAGAAGCGGCCCGAGTTCACCAAGCTGACACCGCTGTATCCCAACGAGCGGCTACGTCTCGAGACCGAGCCGCACATGCTGACCACCCGCGTCATCGACCTGGTGATGCCGATCGGCAAGGGCCAGCGGGCGCTGATCGTCTCCCCGCCCAAGGCGGGCAAGACGATGATCCTCCAGGCCATCGCGAACGCGATCACCACGAACAACCCGGAGGTCCACCTCATGGTGGTGCTCGTCGACGAGCGCCCCGAAGAGGTCACGGACATGACCCGCTCGGTGAAGGGTGAGGTCATCGCCTCCACCTTCGACCGGCCGCCGTCGGACCACACCACGGTTGCCGAGCTGTCGATCGAGCGGGCCAAGCGCCTGGTCGAGATGGGTCACGACGTCGTCGTGCTGCTCGACTCGATCACTCGGCTGGGCCGGGCGTACAACCTGGCGGCGCCGGCGTCGGGTCGGATCCTGTCCGGTGGTGTCGACTCGACGGCGCTCTACCCGCCCAAGCGGTTCCTCGGCGCTGCGCGCAACATCGAGGACGGTGGCTCGTTGACCATCTTCGCGACGGCACTGGTCGAGACCGGGTCGACGATGGACACGGTGATCTTCGAGGAGTTCAAGGGCACCGGCAACGCCGAGCTGAAGCTGGACCGCAAGATCGCCGACAAGCGGGTCTTCCCCGCCGTCGACGTCGACGCATCCGGCACCCGCAAGGAGGAGCTGCTGCTCTCACCCGACGAGCTGGCGGTCACGGTCAAGCTGCGCAGGGTGCTCTCCGCACTGGACGACCAGCAGGCGCTGGACCTGCTGCTCGACCGGCTGCGCAAGTCGCGGACGAACATCGAGTTCCTCATGCAGGTCGCGAAGAGCACGCCGGGCGTCGACGACTAGGCTCCCCGCGGAATACGGCACCGGTTCACCTCGTTCTGCCACTGGCGCACCGAGGACCCGGCGGCCACAACGGAAGGACAGCACGTGAAGAGCGGTGTTCACCCCGAGTACGTGAAGACCCAGGTCACCTGCAGCTGCGGGAACCAGTTCTCCACGCACAGCACGCGCAAGAGTGGCGCGATCCACGTCGAGGTGTGCTCCAACTGCCACCCGTTCTACACGGGCAAGCAGAAGATCCTCGACAGCGGTGGTCGGGTCGCGCGGTTCGAGGCCCGGTACGGCAAGCGCGGCAAGACCGACGCCGCGAAGTAGCCAGCCGCTCCTTCGAACCCACGTATGGCCGGACCAGGTGTTGACGCGCTGCTCGCTGAGCACGCCGAGCTGGAGCGCAAGCTGGCCGACCCGTCGATCCACACAGACGCCGCGGCCGCGCGCACGCTCGGCCGGCGTTATGCCCAGATCGGCCCGGTGGTGGCGGCCGCCCGTGAGCTGGCCGCCACCCAGGCCGACCGCGATGCCGCGCGCGAGCTGGCGGCCGAAGATCCCAGCTTCGCCGCCGAGGCAGACCAGCTGAGCGCCAAGCTCGACGGCCTGGAGGCCCGGCTGGCCGAGCTGCTCGTACCGCGGGACCCGCACGACAGCGACGACGTGGTGCTCGAGGTCAAGTCCGGCGAGGGCGGCGAGGAGTCGGCGCTGTTCGCCGGCGACCTGCTGCGGATGTACCAGCGCTACGCCGAGCGGCGGGGCTGGCGCACCGAGGTCCTCGGCGGCACCGACTCCGACCTCGGCGGCTTCAAGGACGTGACGCTGTCGGTGCGGGCCAAGCCCGGAACCGGTGACGGCGTCTGGGCCCGGCTCAAGTTCGAGGGTGGCGTGCACCGCGTCCAGCGAGTGCCGGTCACCGAGTCGCAAGGCCGGATCCACACCTCCGCCGCGGGCGTCCTGGTCTACCCGGAGGCCGACGCGGCCGCCGACGTCGAGATCGACCCGACCGACCTGCGCATCGACGTCTTCCGCTCGTCGGGCCACGGTGGCCAGAGCGTCAACACCACAGACTCCGCGGTCCGGCTCACCCACCTGCCGACCGGCATCGTCGTGTCCTGCCAGAACGAGCGCTCGCAGCTGCAGAACCGCGCGCGGGCGATGGACGTGCTGCGCGCCCGGCTGCAGGCGCTCGCCGAGGAGCAGGCCGCCGCGGACGCGCAGGCCGCGCGCCGCTCACAGGTCCGCACCGTCGACCGCTCCGAGCGGATCCGCACCTACAACTTCGCGGAGAACCGGATCTCCGACCACCGCGTCAACTACAAGGCCTACAACCTCGACGCCGTGCTCGACGGCGACCTCGACGCCGTCGTCGACGCGCTGGTCGCGGCCGAGCGCGCCGAGGTCGTCGGCGCCGGAGAACCTGTCGGGCGATGACCGCGCTCAACCGGCAGCCCTTGCGGCTCGCGGTGGCCGAAGCCGAGCGGATCCTCACCGCGGCGGGCGTGCCGAGCCCCCGGGTGGACGCCGAACTGCTGGCGGAGCACGTCCTCGGCGTACCGCGCGGCAACCTGCCGATGGTCCCGCTGGTGGACTCGTCGATGATCGAGATCTACCGCGGCCTGGTCACCCGCCGCGCCGAGCGGATCCCGCTGCAACACCTGGTGGGCGTCGCCGGGTTCGGCCCGGTGACCCTCGCGGTCGGGCCAGGGGTCTTCGTGCCCCGTCCGGAGACCGAGCTGCTGCTGGAGTGGGGGCTGGCCGCGGTGGCCGACGTCCGGGCACCGCGCGTGGTCGACCTGTGCACCGGTTCGGGCGCGCTGGCGCTGGCCATGGCGGCCAGCCGGTCGGACGCCGAGGTGCACGCCGTCGAGTCCGAGCCTGCGGCGCTCGCCTGGGCGCGGCGCAACATCGACACCCACGTCTCGGCGGGCGGGACACCGGTGCAGCTGCACGCCGCGGACGTCACCCGCAACGACGTGTTGGTGCAGCTCGAGGCCTCGGTCGACCTGGTGCTGTGCAACCCGCCCTATGTGCCGGACGGCAGCGCCGACCGGGAGATGCCGGCCGAGGTGGCCGACCACGACCCGGCCGTCGCGCTGTTCGGCGGCCCGGAGGGGCTCGCGGTGATCCGGCCGGTGGTGTCCCTCGCTGCGGGCCTGCTGCGCGTAGGCGGGGGTCTCGCGATCGAGCACGACGAGTCGCACGCCGACGTCCTCGTCGAGCTGCTCGGCCGGCGCCGGGTGCTCGGCGAGGTGACCGGACACCGCGACCTGACCGACCGTCGGAGGTTCGTGACGGCCCGTCGTAGGCTGGCCGAGTGATCTCCTCCTTCGACTGCGCAGAGCCAGGCAGCCGGGCGGAAGGCCTCGCCGCGGCGGTCACCGCCGTGCGCGCCGGACAGCTCGTCGTGCTGCCGACCGACACCGTGTACGGCCTCGGCTGCGACGCCTTCAGTACGACTGCGGTGCGAGCGCTCCTCGCCGCGAAGGGGCGCGGGCCGGACCTGCCGGTACCGGTGCTCGTCGGCTCGTGGTCGACCGTCAACGGCCTGGTGCTCAGCGTCCCGCAGGTCGCGCACGACCTGATCGAGGCGTTCTGGCCGGGCGGGCTCTCGCTCGTGCTGCCGCATGCGCCGTCGCTGGCCTGGGACCTGGGGGAGACCCAGGGCACCGTGATGCTGCGGATGCCGCTGCACCCCGTCGCACTGGAGCTGCTCCGCGAGATCGGTCCGATGGCGGTGTCGAGCGCCAATCGCTCGGGGTCACCGCCGGCGTCCACCGCCGACGAGGCCATCGCGCAGCTCGGCCAGTCGGTGGCCGTCTACCTCGACGGCGGTGTCTCCGGGGAGCCGGTCGCCTCCACCATCGTCGACCTCACCGGCGAGGAGCCTCAGGTGCTGCGCGAGGGTGCCGTGACCCGCGACCAGCTCGCCGACGTGCTGGGCCAGGCCGCCCCACTCGTGTGACAGATCCTTGCTCCCAGCGCGACCTCTGCCACACGAGTGGCAGGCCAGGGCGGTGAGTGGCCCGCCGGAGCGGGCGGGGGGTGCCGCGTAGCGTGAGTCCCGTGCTGGCCGCCCCGGACACCCTCGGTTCGTTGGGCCTGCCCATCCGTGAGTACCTGCTGGTCGGGCTGTCGGCGGCCGTGGTGACATTCCTGCTGACCGGGCCGGTGCGGGTCGTCGCCAGCCGGCTCGGCGCGGTGGCGTGGCCGCGCGGGCGGGACGTGCACACCAGGCC
>JACDBJ010000325.1 GCA_013695005.1 Pseudonocardiales bacterium | reverse complement strand
CTGGTCAACCGTTTGAGCGCCACCAAGTCGGCGGGTCCGTGGGCGGCCGCCACCTCCGCCACCTCGGGCAGCGCCAGCAGCCCGGCGGCGGCCTCCTGCAACGCCGCCGGGTCGGGCACGAAGTGCGTGGTGGCGACGTCGATCAGGGCCGCACTCTCCGCCGGGTCGGCCAGCGTGGCGAGCCGGATCCGCCCGGCGAGGATGCCGTCCTCGAGGTCGTGCACCGAGTACGCCACGTCGTCGGACCAGTCCATCACCTGCGCCTCGATGCAGCGCCGGTCGGATGGCGCGCCGTCGCGGATCCAGGCGAAGGCGTCCAGATCGTCGTCGTAGACGCCGTACTTGCTCTCGCCGGTGCGGCGGGGCCACGGGTACTTGGTGGCCGCGTCGAGACAGGCCCTGGTCAGGTTCAGGCCGGAGCCACCGACCTTGGGTTCCAGCCGGGTCAGGATGCGCAGGGTCTGGGCGTTGCCCTCGAAGCCGCCGCAGCTCGCAGCCGCCTCGTCGAGCGCTCGCTCGCCGTTGTGCCCGAACGGCGGGTGGCCGATGTCATGGGCCAGGCCTGCGGTGTCGACGATGTCGGGCTCGCAGCCGATCTCCTCGGCGATCCCGCGACCGATCTGCGCCACCTCGAGCGAGTGCGTGAGCCGGGTCCTCGGCACGCCGGTGATCTCGGCACCCTCGCCTGGGCCGACGACCTGCGTCTTGCCGGCGAGGCGGCGCAGCGCGGCGGAGTGCAGCACCCTGGCGCGGTCACGGGAGAACGGGCTGCGCCGCTCGTCACGCGGCTCGCCGTCGAGGCCGGCGCGCTTGGGCGCTTCGGGTTGCAGCCGGGCCCGGTCGTGCTCGGTGTAGCCGCCGGCATCCCCCGGGTCGATGTCGGGGTGCGCCCGCGCGCGACGCAGCGCCACGACCGTCAGCCCGACCCGGTCTGGTCGGTCTCCGCAGGCGCCTGCGTCAGCCGGTAGTACAGCAGGGCCGCGGTCTCACGGGCGATGTAGCGGGCCTGTGTCTCGCGGGTCTGCACGACCGGGCCGCTGCGCGTCGGTGACGTCCACGCCTGCAGGCCGGCGTCGCGCGCCATCGTGCGAGCGCGCAGGGAGTGCCACGGGTCGCTGACCAGCAGCGCCGAGCTCCAGCCCTGCTCCTGCGCCAGCTGCGCGACGGCCCGCATGCTGCTCAGTGTGTCGCCGCCCTCCCCGACCGCGGTCACCGCGGCGGCCGGCACGCCGAGCTCGATCAGGTACCGCCTGCCGGCGCCGGCCTCGGTGAACACGTCGCCCGACCCGGCGCCGCCCACGGTCACGATGCGCTTGGCGTCACCCTGCTCGTAGAGCTCCATGGCGTGCCGCAACCGGGCACCGAAGATCGACGAGGGCTTGCCGTCGTACTGCGCGGCGCCGAGCACGACCACGACGTCGACCGGCTGGCGGTCGTCGATCCGCGCCACCTGCCAGACCCGGAACGCCGTACCGCCGACCACGAGCACCCCGACGAGTAGGGCTCCGAGCAGGAACCGCCGTATCCAGCGGGCTGCGGTACGCCCTTGCGGCCGGCCACCGGGTTGGATCGGCGCCGGCCCGTACGCCGGCCGGAGCGGAGGACTCACCCGCCGATCCGGCCTTCCGCGCCGGCCAGGGCGGCGCCGGCTCGGCCGGACTTCGATGCGATCACCCCGGCGACGATCGACACCGCGGTCTCGGCCGGCGTCCGCGAGCCGAGGTCGAGGCCTACCGGACCGCGCACCCTGGCGAGCTCATCGTCGCGCAGGCCTGCCGCGATGAGCCGCTCGCGGCGGGCGGACTGGGTGTGCCGCGAGCCCAGCGCGCCGAGGAAGCCTCGGCCGTTTCGCGCGCCGGCGATCAGCAGGGCGTCGAACTTGGGGGCGTGGTCGAGCAGCACCAGCACGTCCGCATCGGTGAAGCGTTCGACCGCGGCGAGGGACTCGTCCAGCTCGGTGACCCACCGCCCTGACCAGCCCAGCAGCTGCGCTTGCGCGAGCAACGCGTCGCCGATCGCACCGGAGCCGACGAGCAGCACAGACGGGACCGGTACCCAGAGGTCGACGAGCACGTCCGCGCCCGCGACGTCCCGGCGCTCGGTGGTTGTCGCGCCGCGACGTAGCAGGCCGCGGGCGTCGGCGGTGGCCGCCTCGTCGGTCTCGCCCGCGCCGAGCGACCCGTGGCTCTGGTCGAGATCGGGGCCGGCGAGGACGAGCT
>JACDBJ010000282.1 GCA_013695005.1 Pseudonocardiales bacterium | reverse complement strand
ATCCACGGCACGCGACCGCGGCCCCGCTGACTCGCCATCCGGCTGCCGCGCTGACCCGCCGGCTGACCAGAGCGCTGCTGCCAGCGGCGCTGCTCGTGGCGCTGGCGTGGCTGCTGCACGTGTTGTTTCCGACCCGCTGGCCAGCCGGGCTGTGGCCGGCCGCGTTGGTGCTGCTGCCAATCGCCGTGCTGCTGGCGATCGACCGCTACCGCAACCTCGGCCACGCGCTCACCGCGAACCATGTCGTCACACGCGCCGGCTCGCTGCTGCGTCGGACCGTGGCCCTGCAGCGCGACGGGATCATCGGGTGGCGGGTACGGCAGAGCGCGTTCCAGCGCCGGGTAGGGCTGGTCACGCTGGACGCCATCACGGCGGCCGGCGCGGGCCACTACCCGGCGGTGGACGTGTCGTTCGCCCGGGCGGTGGAACTGGTGGGCGAGGTCAGCCCGGGGCTGTTGCCGCCTCAGACCTGAAGCAGGCTGCCCTCGTCGTCGACCTTGTCGGCCGTGTCGTCATCCAGCCAGACTCCACCGGTGGCCAGGTAACGGAACCGGTACTCGCCAGCCGGGAGGATGACCGAGACGCTGCGCGTGCCGTTGCGCCGACTCTTGAGCTCATGACGACCGGGCTCCCAGTCGTTGAAGTCGCCGACGACGCTCACCGGGCCGGCCGGCTCCTCGGCGGCCAAGCTGAAGGTGACACGTTTCTTTCCGCCGGTCAGGCGCGTGCGTTTGAGCATTGAAAATCCCCTCATGAACTACCACGCCTGGGTCCAGAACGCGGCTCGGCGCAAACCTAGGTCGCATTTGACCGGCAGCGATGGCCGTAGTGGCGCCCGTTACAGGAGATTCACGCGTTTGTCACCATCCGGTCACTCTCAGCGGCGGCGGGTGCCGAACACGCCGCGGGTGATCTCCCGGCCCAGCGCGCTGGCGGCCGAGCGCAGGAACGACTTCACGACCGGGCTGTCGAACATCTTGCCCAGCCCGCCGGGCTCGTCCCGCTCCTCTTCACGCTTCGGCTCCTCGGCGGGCGGGGCGGCCTGCGGCTCCTCGGCCGGTGGCGGCGCTTGGGCCTGCGCCATCTTCGCGGTCAGCGACTCGTAGGCCGACTCGCGGTCGACGGTCTCGCCGTACTTGCCGAACAGCGGCGAGCCCTTCGCGGCCTCGGACACCGCTTCGGGTCCGATCGCGTCCATCGACGAGCGCGGTGCGCGCAGCCGAGACCACGCCACCGGTGTCGGGGCGCCGCGCTCGGAGAGCACGGTGACGATCGCCTCGCCGGTACCGAGGCTGGTCAGCGCCTCTTCGAGGTCGTAGTTCGGGGTGGTCGGGTAGTTCTTGACCGTCTTGGCCAGCGCCTCCTGGTCGGTCGGGGTGAACGCACGCAACGCGTGCTGCACCCGGGCGCCGAGCTGTGAGAGCACCGCGTTGGGGACGTCGGTGGGCAGCTGGGTGCAGAAGAACACCCCGATGCCCTTGGAGCGGATGAGCTTGACGGTCTGCTCGATGCGCTCCAGGAACGCCTTGGACGCGTCGTTGAACAGCAGGTGCGCCTCGTCGAAGAAGAACACCAGCTTGGGCTTGTCCAGGTCACCGGCCTCGGGCATGTGCTCGTAGAGCTCGGCGAGCAGCCACATCAGGAAGGTCGAGAACAGCCGCGGGTTGGCGGCCTGCTCGGCGAGCTCGACGAGCGTCACCACGCCCTTGCCGTCCACCACGCGCATCAGGTCGGCCGGGTCGAACTCCGGCTCGCCGAAGAACGCCTCGCCGCCGGCCGCTTCGAGGTTCACCAGTGCTCGCAGGATCACCCCGGCCGTGGACGAGGAGACCCCGCCGATGCCCTTGAGGTCCGCCTTGCCCTCGTCGCTGGTCAGGTACTGGATGACCGCACGCAGGTCCTTGGTGTCCAGCAGCGGCAGGCCCTTGCCGTCGGCGTAGTGGAAGATCAGGCCGAGGGTCGACTCCTGGGTGGCGTTGAGGCCCAGCACCTTCGACAGCAGGATCGGGCCGAACCCGGTGATCGTGGCCCGGATCGGCACCGCGCTGCTGCCGCCACCGAGGGAGAGGAACTCCACCGGGTACGCCGTGGGCTGCCAGTCGTCGCCGGTGTCGGCCACCCGCGAGGTGATCTTCTCGTTCGTCTCGCCGGGCCGGGACATGCCCGCAAGGTCGCTCTTGACGTCAGCGAGCAGGCACGGCACACCGGCCGTGGAGAGCTGCTCGGCGATGTTCTGCAGCGTCCGTGTCTTGCCGGTGCCGGTGGCTCCGGCCACCAGACCGTGGCGGTTCATGGTCGCGAACGGGATGCGCACCCTGGCGCCGGGATCGACCTTGCCGTCGATCACCACCGAGCCCAGCTCGAGTGCGGCTCCCTTCGTCTCGTACCCGGCGGCGATCTCTTGAGCCGCTGAGGCGCTGTCAGCCACGGTGCCTTGACCTCCGAAGGGCAGTGGATCTTCTCAGCGCAGCCTAGTGCGGAGCAGCGCGGGCGAGGCGCTGGCACACCCCGAGCAAACGCCCCGCTGTGGCATCGTCGGCGAGCGTGATCGCCGCTCGTCGGTTCAACCGGCGGTGGCTGCTGGTCGCTGCCGGCGGCGCCGCCCTCCTCGGGCTCGGTATCGCCGAGAACGTGCTGCCGGCCTCGGCGGTGCCGGACGAACCGGCAGACCAGCTGCGGACGCGGCTGCTCGCCTCGGCCACGCAGCCCTACACCGGCCTGGCGCAGGCAACCGGTCGCCTCCCGCTGCCCGACCTACCCCAGCTCGAACAGGTGACCGCACTGCTCACCACCACGACCCGCATCCGCGCCTTCGTCGCCGCCCCCGACCGCTGGCGCGTCGACGAGCTGGCGATTGCCGGCGAGCGCGGTACCTACCACGACGGCGGCAACGAGTCGATGTGGGACTCCGGCACCAACCAGCTCACGCGGGTGATCGGCACCACGCCGGTGCGGCTGCCACGCGCCGCCGACCTGCTCCCGCCGGACCTGGCCCGCCGCCTCGTCGGGCTCAGCGCCACCGATCCGGTCAGCGTGCTGCCGGCCCGCCGGATCGCCGGCCGCAGCGCAGCCGGCCTGCGGGTCACGCCGGGAGCCC
>JACDBJ010000278.1 GCA_013695005.1 Pseudonocardiales bacterium | reverse complement strand
ATGCAGAGGTCGTCGATCTCTCCGCGGATCTCGTGTAGCCGTCGGGCTGTCTCCGGACTCGTCTGCGGATGCTCCTTAAGTAAGGACGGGATCAGCTCGTCGGCGAACAAACCGAGCCCGACGACGTAACGCGGGTTTGCCTGTGTTGGATATAGCGTGGCGTAGCGCAGGACCTGCGCTGTGACCATGGTCCTCACCACGGCGTCGGCCCACTGCGGGTTCTCGATGCCCGCATCGCAGTCCTCGAGGTGCAGCGTCACCGCGGACAGTGGATCGTACTCATCGCGCACCATGTCAAACAGGCTCTCGGCGATGTGGTGCAACCGGCCGAGGTCACGCTCGAAATGCGGAACGCGCGACGGCATGCGTGCGGCTGCCTTCCTAAGATGACCAGGACGACTCAGTATGCTTGGCCGAACACCAGATGTCCCCTTCACGTGGACTTCATCTACCTAACCCGCCGTGAACGGCGGCGCTGACTGTGGGGCCTTCACCGGCTAGCACGGCGGGTTGCACGCGAGCAGAACACCTGGCTGTGCGGCCCGCCGCGGTGCAGTAGGACGTATTGACGACGCAACCGTGGCAGCTGTCCGGCCCGACTTCTCGCACTCGAAGCGGCCCGCTGATGGCATCACATGGGCGGCGCCATGACATCAGTTGTGACGCGAAACCCTGTCAATTCCCGATGGTCAGGCTTTCGATGAGAGCGGAATTGATGCTGTTGTTCCAGGTAGAGGCCGTGGTCAACGTAGGACGATGATCTTGTAAGCGATAGGTCGTCGGTTCGAGTCCGACCACCGGCTCCCTGACCTCGGTCGCGCTCTGCGCCTTACGGCTCAGGGGCCGTCTCACGGCGGCCGACTGGGCGGCCTCAGCCGGTTGCGCTCTGGCGGCGGGCGGGGGTCACCGCCCCCGCTTGGGCCAGGGACGTGATGCGCACGGCGTTGCGTCCGTTCCGTTTGACCGCGTAGAGCGCGTTGTCGGCGGCCCTCATCACCTGTTCAGGTTTGCGCCGTCAGTCGGGTAGGTGGCACCACCAACGGACGTGCTGAGCCCGTCGATGGTCAGCGATCCGTCCGGTGCGTCGATCGCGACGGTTAGGGTGGCGATCCGGTACCGGATGCGTTCGACGATCGTGTGCAACTCGGCGAGCCCGGGGTGCTCGCCGTCAAGACCGGGTAGCAGTACGACGAACTCCTCGCCGCCGAACCGACCGACCAGGTCGCCGTCCGCACCGCCTCGCGTACCGCCTCCGCGACCTTGCCGAGCACCTCGTCGCCGGCTAGGTGGCCGTACAGGTCGTTCACCGACTTGAAGTGGTCCAAGTCCATCATGAGCACGGCCGCGGTGCTGCCGGCTCGCTGGCGCGCCGAAACTCTCGGGACGCCTGCACGTGCCAGGCTGCGGCATTCAGCAGTCTTGTCTTGCTGTCGTTCGCGGCAAGCTCCTCGAGCTGGCGGACCAGGACCGCTCGGTGCAGTACCCGACCTGGCGCACGCGCCCAACTCAGCGCCGGCCCCACGACTTGAATCCTCGCGTCCGATGAGAGCGAGCGGCGATGCCTCCGCTGCCTTGCGCACCCGGCCGCATACCCGTCGCTGTGACCTTGGCGCCAGCGGTGACCTGCGGCCTGGAGGACGGCGTTGATGGACCTGATTCAGCATGCTGGCGGGCCGCTTGTCGCAACATGTTTGCGATTGCCAGAGAGTTCCGCTTAGCTGCAACCAACCACTGGTCAGGTGGTGGCCGAGCGGAGCAAGGGAGTAGCCGTGTCGATCGCCATGCATATGAGCGACGGGCTGATCAACGCACCTACGTCTGGCGTGTTCTGGGCCATCGCGGTCATCGGTCTCGCCGTATCGTTCTACAAGGCACGTCAGGATCTCACCGACCGCACTGCACCGATGGCCGGCCTGGTGGCCGCCTTCGTGTTCGCCGTGCAGATGATCAACTTTCCGATCCTGCCGGGAGCCAGCGGGCACCTCCTCGGTGGCGCGCTCGTGGCGATCCTCGTCGGGCCGTGGGTGGGCTCGATCTGCATCGCTCTGGTGCTTGCCGTGCAGGCCCTGCTCTTCGCCGACGGTGGCCTGACTGCTCTCGGCACCAACATCATCAACATGGCCTTCATCGGCCTGTTCGTCAGCTGGGGCGTTGCCGTCGCACTGCGCAGGCTCGCACAGCGGGGCGGGGTTGGCTTGGCGGCCACGGCGTTCCTTGCGGCGTTCATCGGCGTGGTAGGCGCGTCGCTCGGGTTCGTCCTCGAGTACGCCATCGGCGGCGCCGGCGTGACGTCGTTGGGAACGGTGTTCAGCCTGATGGTCGGGCTCCACGCTCTGATCGGCATCGGCGAAGGGATTATCACGGCGCTCACCGTCGGAGCGGTCGCGGCGATCAGACCGGATCTGGTCTACCTGCTGCGGGGGGCGCCGCAGGATCTCCAACTACGTGGGGCCCGGCAACCTGAGGGGAGCTCGTCATGACTCAGCCGACGACCCAGCAGGGTAAGCGCCAGGCCGTCTTCCTGATCGGTTTCCTGCTCGTGGCTCTGCTGGTTGCCGGTGTTCTGTCTTACCTCGCGAGCAGCAGTCCCGACGGTCTCGACACGGTCGCGCTCGAGGGGTGCGAGGTCACCGAGACCGACGCGGGCGAGGAGGAGCTCACCGGCGAGTGCATCGCGAAGGACGCGGCGGACAGCCCCGTAGCGGGCAGCCCCTTCGCGGACTACGGAGTCGGCGGTAACAGCTCGCTGGTCGGGCTTGCCGGTGTGGTCGGCGTGCTGGTGACCGCGCTCATCGGCGGCGGCCTGTTCTGGCTGATCCGTCGGCGCTCGGGCGGCTCTTCCGACGATTCGTCCTGACTCGTGGGGGTAGGCCACGCGCAACCGCTCTACTTCCCAGGCTCCTCCGCAGTGCACCGGTTGCCGCCTGAAGTCAAGGTCGTCGCGGCCTTCCTCGGGGTGGTGTGCGTGGTCGCCGTCCCGAGGGAGGCGTTCGCCGTGTTCGGCGGATACTTCCTGCTGCTCGTCGCCGTGTGGGCGCTCGCTCGCATCCCGCTCGGCTGGATCGCGCGTCGATCGTTGATCGAGCTGCCGTTCGTCGTACTCGCGGTGCTATTGCCATTCGCCGAAGGCGGAGCGCGTGTCGAATGGCTCGGGCTGTCGCTGTCCGCGGAAGGGCTGCTGGCCGGCTGGAACATCCTGATCAAGGGCACGCTCGGGGTGCTCACCTCGCTCACGCTGGCCGCCACGACGCCGTTGCGAGACATGCTGTTGGGTATGCAGCGGCTGCACGCCCCTGCGATCCTGACCACGATCGCGACGCTGATGCTGCGCTACATCGATGTGATCGCTGGCGAGGCCCGCCGGATGCGGTTGGCCCGGATCTCGCGTGGTCATGACCCGCGGTTCCTCTGGCAGGCCGGCGCAACGGCCCGGGGGGTCGGTGCGCTGTTCCTGCGCTCCTACGAGCGGGGAGAGCGGGTGCACCTCGCGATGCTGTCCCGCGGCTGGACCGGTGCCATGCCGCAGCTTTCCGACGCCCGTACTGCTCCCCGCGACTGGATCTACGGGCTCACCTTCGTGGCTGCGGCGCTACTGTTGACCGTGACCGGATTCGTGATGACGTGAGCTCGGTACCGGGCGTGCAGACCGCAGATGCAAGCATGACCGGCGCCCCGCCGGCATCAGTGGTCGTGCGCGAGCTCGCTTTCGCATACCCCGACGGTCACCAGGCGCTGTTCGGGGTCAACCTGCGGATCGAGCCTGGCGAGCGGGTGGCCCTGCTGGGCCCGAACGGCTCGGGCAAGACGACGTTGGTGCTACATCTCAACGGCATCCTCACCGCCGGACACGGTGGCGTCGAGATCGCTGGGATGGCCGTAGACAGGTCCAACGTCAAAGAGATCCGGCGCCGGGTGGGTGTGGTGTTCCAAGATCCCGACGACCAGCTGTTCATGCCGACGGTCCGGGATGACATCGCGTTCGGGCCTGCCAACTTCGGTGTTCGGGGAGCCGAGCTGGCCGGCCGAGTCGATGATGCACTGGCGGCGGTGGACATGGCCGAGTTTGGGGATCGTTCGCCACTGCATCTGTCGGGCGGTCAACGACGGCGAGTTGCGGTGGCCACGGTGCTGGCCTGTCAGCCGGAGGTGCTGGTACTCGACGAGCCGTCATCCAACCTCGACCCGGTTGCCCGGCGCGAGCTCGCCGACGTACTGCTACGCCTGAAGGGCACGATGCTCATGGTCACCCACGACCTGCCCTACGCGTTGCAGCTGTGCCAACGCGGTGTCGTGCTGGACGATGGAGTCGTGGTTGCCGATCAGCCGATCCGTGAGCTGCTGGCCGACGCGGACCTGCTGCAGCGCCACCGTCTCGAGCTGCCGTTCGGGTTCAGCCCCATCTGACCGTCGCTGACGGCGTTGCCGACGACGGAGTACCCGATCTTTGCGTCAGCTGCACCCGGTCCTTGTCGAGTTCGTACTTATCGAGACGCTATGACATGCCCGTGCACGGAGAGTAGCCATTAGCGGCGGCTGCGTAACGGCGTGGCCGTTTAGGCGATACAGCCTAGTGGGCTTGGTCGCCCTCCACCTGGATCGTTTCGAGACCTCGAATGAGTGCCGGCGCTAGTTCAGACCCGACCGACACGACGACCTGCATTAGTCTTTGGTCGGTTATGCCGCTGCGGTCGCGGCCGGCGCACCCGCGGCGCGGGCCAACCGTGCGGGAGTGTCGTCGTCGAACTCGGCGAAGAAGCCGCCTACCCGCTCGGTCAGCTCGCCCATCCCGCCGCAGGCGAACAGGACCGGCTGGTAGTGCGTGATGTCGTAGGCGAGCGTGGCCATCGCGTGGAAGTCGATCGGCCTGATGTCGGCGCCGCGGAACTCGTCGATCTCCCCGAACGACGACAGCAGTCCGGCGCCGTAGCAGCGTAGCTCGCCCTCCTCGCGGATCACGCCGAACTCGATCGTGAACCAGAAGACGTCGGCCATGTACTTCAGCGCCTCGACCGTTTCGCAACGACGCGCCGCCTCGCCCGCCAGCCGCTTGACCTCGGCGATCTGAGGGTCCGCGAGCAGGTTCCCGTGCCCGAGCACCTCGTGCACAATGTCCGGCTCAGGCGTGTAGAGCGGGCTCGACGGGTGGCGCAGGTACTGCGTCGAGTGGAAGACGCGGTCGGCAAGCGCACCGTAGAACTCGCCGAGCGGGACGAGCCCGGCAGCGGGGTGAAACTCGAAGCCCGTCAGCGGCTTGAGCGCTGCGGTCACCTCGTCGAGCTTCGGGACGTGGTCCTCCGGCAGCGCCAAGGCGGCTTTGGCCTCGCGGAACGCGCGGCAGGCGAGCCGGTCGTGCTTCGGGGCGAGCTCGCGGCAGACCGTGCGCCAGATATCGTGCTCTGCGTCGGTGTAGTCGATCTGCGGGATCGGTGCGCCCGGCGTCCAGGCGAGCGCCCCGGCGGCGATCTCGTTGCGGCGGCTGCGGTAGGCGGGGTCCGCCGCGCCGGGGTGATCGTCGGCTAGGTGGACGCGTACCCCGTCGGTGCCCTCCGTGACCGGCGCGTAGAGCTGGCCTTCGGTGAACATAGTTCTGTTGTATGCCGCGGGCTCGCGCGCCACAACGCGAGTGACCGTATCGTTCAGCAGAATGGCAACAATCGAACGATTGAGCGACCTGGATCGTCAGATCCTTGCGCTGCTTCAGCAGGACGGACGCCGGTCGTTCGCCGACATCGGCCGCGAAGTGGGGCTCTCGACTCCCGCCGTCAAGCGGCACGTCGACAAGCTCGAGGCCGCCGGCGTGATCCGCGGCTACACGGCGGTGGTCGACGCATCGCGGCTCGGGCTCGGGTTCGAGGCGATCGCCGAGGTCTACTGCGCCGACCGCACCGCGCCGCACGACGTGCTTGCGAGCGTCGAGGGGATCCCGGAGGTTGTCAGCGCGGTCACGGTCTCGGGCGAGCCGGACGCGGTGCTGCGCGTGCAGGTCGACGACGTCCGCCACCTGGAGCGGCTGATCGAGACGTTGCGCCGGCGGCCGAACGTCGTGCGGACGCGGACGATGATCGTGCTCTCGGTGCTCGTGGACAGACCGACCGCGCTGCCCAACTAAAGCGCCTCCGGCGGCTCACTTCGCGCGCGAATTGTGGTCCTCGCACACTCCCTGGGTCATGCGAGGACCACATTCTGCGCGCGAAGACGATGGCCACGGGTCCTAGCCGCACCGGGCTGGTACGACTTCTCCCCGTACCTCGCCGAAGGAGATTCGGCCGCCCACTGCGCCGGGCGCGGTCGCCGTGATTGCCACGACGTCGCCGTCCTCCAGGAAGGTGCGGGTCGAACCGTCGGCGAGGGTCAGCGGTTCCGCGCCGGCCCAGGACAACTCGATGAACGAGCCGCGCTGGTGCTTCTCCGGGCCGGAGACCGTCCCCGAGGCGAACAGGTCCCCGGTCCGCAGGGAAGCGCCGTTGACAGTGAGGTGCGCCAGCTGCTGCGCCGCGGTCCAGTACATCGAGCCGAAGCACGGACGGCTGATCAGCGCACCGTTGAGCCGGACCTCGAGCGTGATGTCCAACGCCCAGGGGTGGTCGTCGTCGCGCAGGTAGGGCAGCGGCTGCGGGTCCCGCGTCGGCGGGGCGATGCGGGCAGCCTCCAGCGCGGCCAGTGGCACCACCCACGGGGAGACCGAGGTGAGGAATGACTTGCCCAGCATCGGGCCGAGCGGCACGTACTCCCAGGCCTGGATGTCGCGGGCGGACCAGTCGTTGACGACGCAGACGCCGAAGACGTGTTCGGCGAACGCGCCGACCGGGACCGGTGTGCCGAGCTCGGACGGCGTCCCGACGACGAAGCCGACCTCCGCCTCGATGTCCAGCCGCTGTGACGGGCCGAAGGTCGGGGAGTCCTCGGTCGGCGCCTTCCGCTGGCCGCAGGGGCGCACCACCGGGGTGCCAGAGATCCGCACCGTGCCGGCGCGCCCGTGGTAACCGATGGGCAGGTGCTTCCAGTTCGGCGTCAGCGGCGGGGAGTCGGGGCGGAACATCCGGCCGATGTTCTCGGCGTGGTGCTGGGAGCTGTAGAAGTCGACGTAGTCGGCCATCTCGATCGGCAGGTGCATCTGCACCTGGTCTCGCGGCAGCACGTGCGGCTCGACATCGCCTCGGTGCGACGAGTCGATCAGCCAGCCGGTGACCCGCTCGCGCAGCTCCCGCCACTCGGATGGGCCCTGCGCCATAAAGCCGTTGAGCGATCCGGTCGCGTGAACGAGGTCCCCGGTGACGGCCGCCAGGTCGAGCACGTACTCGCCGACCGCGATCCCGGTCCGGGCCGCGGTACCCGGTGTGGAGAAGACGCCGTACGGCAGGTTGTTCAGGCCGAAGCCGCTGTCTGCGGGCAGGTCGAGCCAGCTTGCGCTCATGTCGACCGGCGGCCCGACCACGACCAGGCGTACGTACCGTCGTCGGCCGCCGTACCGGCCTCGCCCAGCGCCAGCGGGCGGAAGGTGTCGACCATGACGGCGGTCTCGTCGAAGAACTCCGCGCCAAGCGAGGCCTCCGCCGCGCCGGGTTGCGGGCCGTGCGAATGGCCTCCGGGGTGCAGCGAGATGGAGCCCTTGCCGATGCCCGAGCCCTTGCGGGCCTCGTAGTCGCCGTCGACGTAGAACATGACCTCGTCGGAGTCCACATTGGAGTGGTAGTACGGGACCGGCACCGCGAGCGGGTGGTAGTCGACCTTGCGCGGCACGAAGTTGCAGATCACGAAGTTGTTCGCCTCGAACACCTGGTGCGCCGGCGGTGGCTGGTGGATCCGGCCGGTGATCGGCTCGAAGTCGGCGATGTTGAACACGTACGGATAGAGGCAGCCGGCCCAGCCGACCACGTCGAACGGGTGCCCCGGTACGACGTGCACCGTGCCGGCCAGCCCGCCCGGGCCGTCGCCGCGGTGCTTGATGTAGACCTCGATCTCGGCGTCGTCGGCCAGCAGCGGCTCGACCGGTGCGCGCAGGTCACGCTCGCAGTACGGAGCGTGCTCGAGGAACTGGCCGTACCGGGAGAGGTACCGCTTGGGCGGGGCGATATGGGAGTTGGCCTCGATGGCATAGGTGCGCAGCGGCTCGTCGCCGGCCGGCAGCCAGCGGTGCGTGGTGGCCCTGGGCAGGATCACGTAGTCGCCCTGGCCGACGTCGAGTGCGCCGAACACCGTCTCGACGACCGCCCCGCCGCGCTCGACGTAGACGCACTCGTCGCCGGTGGCGTTGCGGTAGTACGGCGAGGGCTGGCTGGACACCGCGTAGGAGATGCGCACGTCGGCGTTGCCCAGCACCAGCCGCCGCCCGGTGACGGAGTCGACCGCCTTGTGCTCCTTTCCGGGGAAGAGGTCGTGCAGCTTCAGGTGCCGCGGCACCAGCGGCGCGTTTGCCGTCAGCGCCTGGTCAGGTAGCTGCCACGGGCGCACGTTCAGGATGGCCGACGGAATCCCGCGGTGGTAGAGCAGCGAGGAGTCCGAGGAGAAGCCTTCCTCGCCGATGAGCTCCTCGGCGTACAGGCTGCCGTCAGGAGCCCGGTGCTGCGTGTGCCGCTTCGGCGGCACACTGCCCACCTGCCGGTAGAACGCCATGAGATCCCGCCTCGATCAGAAGTTGCCGCGCTTGGCCTGCTCTCGCTCGATCGCCTCGAAGAGGGCCTTGAAGTTGCCGATGCCGAAGCCTAGGGAACCATGCCGCTCGATCAGCTCGAAGAAGACGGTCGGCCGGTCGCCGATGGGCTTGGTGAAGATCTGCAGCAGGTAGCCGTCCTCGTCGCGGTCGACCAGGATGCCCCGCTGCTGCAGCTCCCCGATCGGCGCGCGCACCGTGCCGATGCGGGCTCGCAGCGCCGGGTCGGAGTAGTAGGAGCCCGGGGTGGGCAGGAACTCGACGCCCAGGGCGCGCAGCGTGTCGACGGTGGCGAGGATGTCGTTGGTGGCCAGGGCGACGTGTTGGGCGCCGGGCCCGCCGTAGAACTCCAGGTACTCGTCGATCTGGGACTTCTTCTTGCCCACCGCCGGCTCGTTGAGGGGGAACTTCACGCGGTGGTTGCCGCTGGCGACGACCTTGCTCATCAGCGCCGAGTACTCGGTGGCGATGTCGTCGCCGACGAACTCCGCCATGTTGGTGAAGCCCAGGACGCGGTTGTAGAAGTCCACCCACCGGTCCATGGCGCCAAGCTCGACGTTGCCGACGACATGGTCGACGGCCTGGAACAGGCGCTTGGGCGCGCTCATCCGCCGCGAGCGTGGCGTGTACCTGGGGAGGTAGACACCGGTGTACCGGGAGCGGTCGACCAGGGTGTGCCTGGTGTCGCCGTAGGTCGCGATCGCGGCCGTCCGCACCGTGCCGTACTCGTCGCTGACGTCGTGCGGCTCGGTGAGGACCGTCGCGCCCTGGGTGGCCGCGTGAGCGATGCACCTGTCGACGTCCGGGACCGTCAGCGCGATGTCGACGATGCCGTCGCCGTGCCTGCGGTGATGGTCGGCGAGTGCGCTGGCCGGGTCGTAGGCCCCGGTCACCACGAACCTTGCGGCGCCTGAGCGCAGCACGTAGGCATGGTGGTCCCGGTTGCCGGTCTCCGGTCCGGAGTAGCCGACCAGCTCCATGCCGTAGACGGCCTGGAAGTAGTGGGACGTCTGCAGGGCGTTGCCGACGATCCAGACCAGCGCGTCCAGACCCGACACCGGAAACGGGTCGGCCGACGCAAGCCCGAGCAGCTGCGTGGATTGGTCGAGGTCGTTCACCGTCTCCTGAACAGACACCGTGGACTCCCGTCTGCAGCGCGCGATCCCGCTACTGCACATGAGATCGAGGCAGCTGCGCAACCGGCATGTCTATGACTGCGCAAACCTGGCCAATCCGGGTGCCGACTGGACCTCGAAGGTAGGCATCCTGCACAGTTGTGCGCGTGGCCGACCCACGCGCCGTCGACGCCCTGGACTTGGCGCTGCTCAACGCGCTGCGGGAGAACCGCCGCGCAGGTGTGCTTGAGCTGTCCCGGCTGACCGGCGTGGCGAGGGCGACGGTGACCGCGCGACTGCAGCGCCTGGAGGATGCCGGTGTGGTCACCGGGTACGGGCCGGACATCGACGTGACGGCGGCCGGGTTCGGCGTGCACGCGTTCGTCACGCTCGAGATCGCCCAGGGCGCCATCGAAGAAGTCCAGCGTGATCTCGAATCGATTCCCGGCGTGCTGGAGGCTCACGCGACGACCGGGAGCGGGGACGTGCTGTGTCGGGTGGCCGCCAGGTCACACGAGTCCCTGCAGCAGACACTCGTGGAGCTGGATCGGTCGAACTTCGTCGTTCGGTCGACCAGCGTCATCGCGCTGTCGCGGCTGGTCGCCTGGCGCACGCTGCCGCTCCTGGAGTCGGATGCAGCGCCTGATGCTGGGCGCTCGGCGATGCCCACGCCATCCGCGGGGTAGAAGGGAAGTGTGGTGGACACGTTCCGGCCCGGACCGGGCATCCTCTTCCGCCGGCTGTTCGACGACGCCGCGACCTTCCCGCCTGGGAACGCAGCCATGCCCGACGCCGTGGTCAGCCACCTCGGCTGGCGCTCGTCGGCCGCGGGCGACCTCGTCGGGCCATTCGTCTGCGCCAGCCCGCACTGGGCGGAGTTCGTGGATGCCCTTGCGGTTGCCGCCGCGTCCGGTGTCAGCGTCTCGGTCACCGTGGCGTCCGGTGTGGCGGCGGTGGAGGCCGCGGTCGCGGCCGCGAGGGACGAGCCGCGCGCCACGTTGGTGTCGGTGGAGGTGCCCGTTCCCGATCAGGCTGGCCTCGACGACGCAGTCGAGCTACTCGACACCGTCCTGCCTGATGACGTGACCGGGTTCGTGGAGCTGCCCTGGAGCGCTGTCGATCACGCGGCCTGCAACCTCCTGGCAGCGAGCCGGCACCATCTGAAGATCCGGACCGGCGGTGCGTTCGTAGAGAGCTTCCCGTCCGAGGAGGTGCTCGCCACGATGATCGGGCGCACCGTCGAGCACCGGGTGCCGTTCAAGCTCACCGGGGGCCTGCACAACGCGGTCCGTCATCGCGACGCAATCACCGGTTTCGAACACCACGGTTTCCTCAACGTCATCGCCGCGACGGCGAGCGCCATGGAGCACAAGGACGTCTCGACCGTGCAGGCGCTGCTGGCGACGCGGGACGCCGATCACCTAACCGACCTCATGCACCGCCTACCGCCCGAGGCCGCTCGAGAGGTCCGCCGGCATTTCGTGTCCTTCGGGACGTGCAGCATCGATGAACCACTCCAGGACATCAAGGACCTGCGGCTGCTCGAGGAGCCGCGCTAGAGCTCTTCGGCGGCAGCCCGGCCGGCGTGCGTCGCGCGCCGTAGGAAGTCGACGATCACCGTGAGCTCGTCGGCGGAGTAGCTGCCGAGGATCTCGTCGAGGCTCGCGTTCATCCCGCTGTAGAGCTGGAAGACATCGCGCTGCCGGTCTGGCACCGCGCGGATCGCAATGGCCCGTCTGTCGCTGTCCACCCGCTCGCGGACGATCCAGCCGGCGGCTTCGAGCCGGTTCAGGATGCCGGTGAGCGTTGCGAGGTGGATGCCGGTGCGCCGGGCCAGCGCGGTCGGGGTGAGCGGGCCGTGCCGGGTGATCACGTCGAGGGTGTCCAGGTCGCTGTCCTTCAGCTGGATCCGCGCGCCGACGAGGTGACTGAGCGTGCCCAGCTCAAGACGTAGCTCGCGCAGCTGCATCTTGGCCTCCGCGATGCCGCGCCGCCGGCTCCACGCTTCGTCCGTACTCATCGGTAGCGCTCCATCTGCTACGAAACTCGTATAGTATGAGAGCCATATCTTATTCAGACTCTGCCGAGAGGACTACACCATGAACCTCACGATCTTTGGCGCCAACGGGCCGACCGGGCGGCTGCTGACCGGACTGGCGCTCGACGCCGGTCACCGGGTCGTCGCCGCCACCCGGCACCCCGACACCTTCCAGATCCGGCATCCGCAGTTGCGCGTCGCCGCCACCGACGTCTACGACAAGACCGCCGTGGCCGAAGCCGTGCGCGGCAGCGATGCCGTGCTGTCCAGCCTGGGGGTCCCGTACGGCCGTGCGCCGATAGACGTCTACTCCGCGGGCGTCGCGAACATCATCGACGCCATTGTGAGCACGACGTCGCCCGGCTGGTCGTGGTCAGCTCCAGCGCGACGGAGCCGCACCATCACGCCGACGGCGGCCTCCTGCTCAACCGCGTGCTCCAGCCGCTGATCACCGCGACCCTCGGGAAGACGACATACGCCGACATGCGCCGCATGGAGGCACTGG
>JACDBJ010000231.1 GCA_013695005.1 Pseudonocardiales bacterium | reverse complement strand
CCGAAGACCCCGAGGAGGTCGTCGCGGAGCTGGAAGGCGACGCCGAGGTCGGCTCCGAACCGGCGGTAGCCAGCCACCAGGGCGTCGTCGGCGCTGGCCATGGCCGCACCGAGGTGCAGCGGCCGCTCGATGGTGTAGGCCGCGGTCTTGTACCGGTTGACCCGCAGCGCCGCCGCGGGGGAGGTGTCGCCGGTGGCCTGGCCCAGCACGTCGAGGAACTGGCCGCCGAGCACCTCGGTACGCATGGCCTCCCACACCGGCGCGGCACGATCGGCCACCGCCGGTGGCAGGCCGGCCGCGCGGAGCATGTCGTCGGCCCAGACGAGGGCGACGTCGCCGAGCAGGACGGCGGCCGCCGCGCCGAAACGGGCGGCCTCACCCAGCCAGCCTGCCGCGTCGTGGCGCCTGGCGAAGTCCACGTGCACGGTCGGGTGGCCGCGCCGGGTGGTCGAGGCGTCCATCAGGTCGTCGTGGATCAGCGCACCGGCCTGGATGAGCTCCAGCGCGCTCGCCGCGCGCAGCACGGCCGGGGCCAGCTCGTCGTCCGGCTCGCCGCCCGCGCCGCGCCAGCCCCACCACGTGAACACCGGCCGGATCCGCTTGCCACCCCGCAGTACGAACGCGGCCAGCGCGCCGATCGCGTCCCCGTATGCGGGATCGACCAGGTCGGCGGCGCTCCGGCGGGACCGAAGGAACGACTCGAGCACGTCGTCCACCTCGGCGGTCAGCCGCGGGTCCATCGGATCCTCGCCCGAGCGCGGCCCGGTCGGCCGGTGGGCGGCCACGGCCCCGGAGTCATCGGTTGTGACGGCCCCGGAGTGCGTCATTCAGGCTGCCTTTCTCCGTGCTCGACGTGTCAGGGAAGCGTAACCACGCGAGCACCGAACGGCGCGGCGTCGGGCTCGCGCTTCAGCGGGCGGCGACGGTAGATGCCGGCGGGTTGCGGTCCCGGCTGGCCAGGCGTACGACGCCGAATATGACGAGCGTGACGACCAGGACGAGTAGCAGCGTCCAGCGCAGCGGGGACGGCGCCTGCGGGTCGTCGTAGACCAGCGAGGCGCGGACGTCGTTGACGCGCCCAGGGGTGAACTGCCAGCTGACCGTGCCGCGGGCGACGTCGCCGTTGGCATTCTCGACCTCGCCCGGCTCGCTGATCTTCAGCTGGAAGTCGGCCTTGTCGACGCCGATGGAGTTGAGGTCGGCCTGGCCGGACACCACCACCCGACCACCGACGCGATCCAGGTTGAGCCGGTAACGGCCCACGGCCTGCTGGCTGACGTCGGTCATCGTGTTGAACTGCTCGAAGGTGATCTTGCTGAACGTCAGCCTCGAACCCACGTACTGGCCCTCGGCGTAGGCCTCGACCTGCACCTCGTCCGACAACCGGGGCGGAACGCGGAGCTGGGGTCCCTTGTCGTTCGGGCCCTTCGACGGCGTGGCCACGACGACCTCGCCGGTGACCGTGTCGTCCGCGGCTACCGCGAGTGCCACCTGCACCTTGGTGCAGCCACTCAGCGCCAGTGCGACCAGCGCGAGCAGCACCAGCATCGCGGTCCGACGGTGCCGGCGGTGCCGGCGGTACAGAGCGCGGCGGTACCAACGGCGGCCGGGAGAGGTCACGGCCCTGGAGGTCACGGCGCTGGAGGCTACTCGGGACGGGCAGCGCCGGTGGCGGTCCCCGTCGCCTCGGTGAACGGCAGCGTGCGGCCGAGCACGGCGAACGGCCGGGGGTCGCCCGCGAAGCGGTAACTGCGCAGAACGTCCACGAAGCCGAGCCGCCGGTAGAGCAGCCACGCCCGCGACCGTCGGCCGGCGACCTCCTCCGGCGTGGACAGCAGCATATTGCGCCGGTCGGTGCTGGCCATCAGCGCTCGGAGCATGCCCTCGCCGATGCCGGCGCCCTGGGCGCGCGGGTGCACGTGCAGCTCGGTGAGCTCGAAGTAGTTGGCGAGCCAGTTCGGGGTGTCCGCGGCCCGCCCGAGCCCGGCCAGCCCGCGCTGCACCTCGTGGTACCACCATTGGCCCGGCGCCCCGGAGTAGCCGTAGCCGATACCGACCAGCGCGCCGGCCGGGTCGACGGCGCCGACCGCCTGCCAGCCCGGTCGACGCCGGTGCTCGAGCCACAACGGGCCACGTTGGCGGGCCGTCCCGGCGGGGTAGCCCATCGCCTCCAGGTAGACCTCGAGCGCCTCGTGCAGCCGCCGGGCGAGCTCGCCGGAGGACAGCCGAACCAGCTGCGCGCGGGGTGGCGCCGTGGTCATCTGGCCATCTCACCACGTCTGCCGCGCGCGTCCCGTAGTGGCCTTCGGCCGGCCGCTGACGGACTTGACTTCGCGCCATCGGACCGCTGTACTTGACTCTATCGAACACATGTTCGATAGAGTCAACGACCGCGGAAAGGAGTGTCCGTGAGTCCCTTCACCCGCCGGTTCTCGGCCAGGCAGCCGACGCCGATCCAGGTTCGGTGGGTCGACGGAGAGCCTGTCGAGTTCGAGCGGCGGCCGACCGGCCGTGGCCCGCGTTTCCTGATCACCGACATCCGTGACCGGTGGGTCGAGGAGTCGCCGTGGACGTTCCCGTCGCCGATGCCGATCGGCGGTGACAGGTTGCGGTGCTGGCGCGTCGTGGCGCTGGAAGCCAACCAGCCCGACCTCCCCCCGCGGGAGTACGTGCTACGGATGCGAGCCGGACCCGGCGTGTGGGACCTCGTCCGCATCCCCGAATGACTCCTCGTCAGGCTCCGAGGGCGGCTCGACGGTGTACCGGCGTGAGCTGCGCAACACCCGGCCGAGCAAGGTGTTGAACACCGCCGACACCTCCCGTGCGCCCGGCGTGTCCCACTGCTGGATCGGCATGCACGCGCCCTGGGCCTGCTGCACCGAGGACCGGTCGGGCAGCAGGCCGGAGAACACCAGCGGCCCGAACAGCTCGCGGAGCTCGTTGATCCGGTACGCGTGCTCGGCCGATCGCGGCCGGTACCGGTTGACGATCACGCCCAGCGGCTGCAGGTCGGGGTTGTGCCGCTGGCGTTCCGTCTGCACCGCCTCGAACGCCCGCTGTACGCCTGCGACGGCGAACATCGTCGGGTCGGTCACCAGCACCGCTCGCTGCGCGGCCACGAGCGCGCTGCGGGTCAGCTGCCCCAGCGACGGCGGGCAGTCGACGATTACCAGCCGGTACGGCTCGCCGTCACCGGCGTCGTCCCACTCGTCGGGGTCGTGGCCGTTGCCGGCGGAGCCGTCGGACGAGCTCCCGGCGTGTTCCAGCGGGTACTCGAGGCGGCTGAGCGCGCGCGCCAGCCGGGCGAGGCGCTTGGAGCCGGGGTCGGGGTGGTTGTGCCGCTCGGTCTCCTCGGAGCCGACGAGCACGTCGAGGTCCTCCGACCACGCGCTCGGGGCGATCGCCTTGCGCAGCACCGCCGGCCGAGGCTCGTCGAGCACGTCGGCGACGCTGGCCGCAGTGGGCTCCGCGCCGAGCGCCACGGTGGCGTTGGCCTGCGGGTCGAGATCGACCACGAGGGTGCGCAGGCCCTGCTGGGCGGCGGCTCCGGCCAGGCCAAGGACGACGGTCGTCTTGCCCACGCCGCCCTTGAGGCTCAGCACAGCCACCGCGTGCACGGGCTGGAACCTACCCGTCGGTGTACGTAGCTACGCTGCCGACGTGCTCAGCTTGCGCGCCGTCCCCGGCGACGCCGTCGTGCGCAACGCCCTGCAGACCGAGCTGACCGGCCTGCAGGCCCGCCGGCCCGGCCGCCAGCCGTGGG
>JACDBJ010000226.1 GCA_013695005.1 Pseudonocardiales bacterium | reverse complement strand
CACGCTGCACCAGAAGCCTGCGATCAGATGCGGCTGGACGGCGTCGATGGCGACAACTGCAATGCGGCTCGGCATGGCGCCATTCTCGCCTGAGGTTTGTTCGCGCGTCAGGTAGCTGCCCGTTCGTTGATGGCTCAGCGGTGATGATCGTCAATGGACATCGAGACCTTTGGCGTCGTTCTCACGATCGAGGTTGAATGGTCTGCTGGTAACGACGCATGATCTACCGCGACGGAACCCGCGGTGTGCGACGGGTAGTCGTTCTGACCGGCAGACCAGTGAGGTGAGCATGTCCGAGGAGTTCACGGCTCCCGAGTTCGGGTCAGCCGCACTGCTGACCATCGACGTGCAACTCGACTTCTTGGACGACGGGCCAGCCGCGATCCCGGGCACAACTGCGATCCTGCCGGCGCTCGGCGAACTTGTGGCGCACTTTCGCGCGCGGGAACGGCCGATCGTGCATGCCTTGCGCCTTTATGCGGCTGACGGCAGCAACGTCGACCGCTGCCGCAGGGCGCTGATCAGGGCCGGATCGCAGATCGTAGGACCGGGCTCGCCTGGGTCCGAACTGTCCGACACGATCTGCGCAGGTAGCGGTCCGCTTGATCATGAGCGGCTGCTGGCAGGCGACTTCGTATCGTTGGGACCGAGCGAGCACGTCATGTACAAGCCTCGTTGGAGCGCGTTCTACGCCACGGACCTGCACGCTCACCTGTCGGCGCTGGGGGTCTCCACACTGGTCGTGGCCGGGTGCAACTACCCCAACTGCCCCCGCGCGACGATCTACGATGCCAGCGCCCGCGACTACCGGCTCGTGATCGTCGAGGACGCGACGTCCCGGTTCGATGAGCGCGCACGATCGGAGATGAGCGGGATCGGTGTTTCCTGCCTGACCTGCAGCGCGGTCCGGGAGGGGCTCACAGCCGAGAATGTCGCTGGCTCCGGCACTCGCCTGGCAGGCAGCCAACCAGGATGAGCGCGGGGGTGGTTCGCCGCCGGGTTTCTGCGCCGGGGCCGGTCGAACCCGGAGGGCGGCGTGTTGCGGCTCCGCTGGGTGGCGGCCGCCGAAGCGCCCGGATGACGGGCATCGTGCGCACCGTGCGCGGCGATCTGAAACCCGACGCACTGGGGGTGACCGACGCGCACGATCATCTGCTGCTCGCATCTCCGGCGATCGCCGGTACACCGCTGGATGACGAGCAAGCCGCTACCCGTGAGGCACAGGCGTTCCGCGCAGCGGGTGGCCCTGGAACGCAGCCGGGCGAGTTCCTCGACCTGACACGCTGCCGCGGCGCCGTCCCGCAGAGCAGACCACTGCGGGACGGCATCGTAGGTCGCCGATGGAGGCGGCCGCTGTCCCCGCGAAGCGTTCCACCTACGGAACGGCCAGAACTCGGTGCGTCCCACACTCGTGGACTGCGAGACACCGTCTCGAATCCGCCTGGTTCCGGGTCACGAGTTACGTGACGGCCTGCGCCGGCTCGTCTCGATAAGCCGGTATTGCCGCACCTACCGTTCCACCTGCGGGACACCGCGCGAGGTGGGGCTCCAGCTGGCCTTACGGCTCGGGTATCTGGTTGCTCAGGCAGAAGGGGGTGACCGGCGGGGTCGATCAACACCCGCCAGCGATGCGGGCTCGGTTGTGCAGGCGCTCGAGTGCTGCGACGAGGCGCTGCAGATTCTGCACGTGCATGTCGGGCTGGTCGCCGCGGGCAACCGGTAGCATGAGCGCTATCCCGGCGTGGCCGCACACCTTCGCGCCTGCGGGCCGTGCGGTACGGACTTCGACGGGCTGCTCGCCGCCGTCCGGGACTCGACAGACTGAACCGCCGGTTACGTAGTCGGCTGGTAAGGATTGGCTCGGTAAGGCGGCGCGGCATCGAGGACGCTCGTGTTGTGACGGGTGAAAGCACCCCACACACCGCCAGCCACGTCGAAGCTCGAGGAGCACCAGTGCAGACGACTCGGACGATCTCGGACTATCCGCAGATGATCGCGCCGCTCAACCACGTCGAGGCGGTGCCGCGTCGCGTTCGCGCGACGCTGGGCGGGATTACCGTGCTCGACACCGTCCACGCGCTCTACGTGTGGGAGTGGCCGAACTACCCGCAGTACTACATCCCGCTCGAGGATGTGGGACCCGGCGTGCTTGTCGATGAAAAGCACGCCGAAGAACTCGGTCGGGGAACGGCCTGGCGGCACGGGCTGCGGGCGGGCGGTCTTTCTCGGCCCGGCGCCGCGCACGTCTACACCGACAACGCCGTCGCCGGCGTCGCTGGGACCGTGCGTTTCGCGTGGGAGGCGCTCGACTCGTGGTTCGAGGAGGACGAGGAGGTCTTCGTGCATCCGCGAAACCCCTACACCCGAGTCGACGCGCTGCGATCCACTCGCACGGTTCGGATCGAGCTCCAGGGTGTGGTGCTGGCCGAGTCCAGTGCGTTGGTGATGGTGTTCGAGACCGGCCTGCCGACCCGTTACTACTTCGACCGGGAAGTGGTGAACTTCGAGCATCTGGTGCCCTCCGACACCGTGTCGTCGTGCCCGTACAAGGGAAACACCAGCAGCTACTGGTCGGTTGCCATCGACGGGGCCGTCCATGCCGACCTGGCCTGGGCCTACGCTTTCCCGACTCGCCAGCTGCTGCCGATCCTCGGGCTGATCGCGTTCTACAACGAGAAGGTGGACGTCATCGTCGATG
>JACDBJ010000217.1 GCA_013695005.1 Pseudonocardiales bacterium | reverse complement strand
CGCAGATCTGAAGGCCGGTCTGGTCGGCCAGGCGCTGCAGCTCGACGCGCCACAGCCGGGTGCGCGGGCTGTTGGAGCCGCCGGAGTCGGCGGTGATCGTCAGCGTCTTGGCGTCGGGGTAGCGCTGCTTGCCGAGGTGCTGCCACCACGACAGGATCGAGTTGACCGCGAACGTCGCGGTATCGCGGGTGATCCCGACCGACACCCAGCCCTCGTCGGCGGTCAGGTCGTAGACGCCGTAGGGGATCGCGTGCCCAAGCTGCTTGTCCTTGAAGTCATGTCCGCGGACCTCGACGGGCTTGCCCGTGGGCTCAAACTCGCGGCCGACCGCCTTGAAATCGCCGACCAGCTCGCGCTTCTTGGTATCGACGCTGATCACCGGCTGCCCGGCCGCGACCGCCGCAACGACCGCCTCGTTGATATGCGCGAACTGCGCGTCACGATCGGGATGCTGCACACCCTCCCTGGTCTTCTTGTTGGCCTGCAGGCTGTAGCCATCGGCCTTCAGCAGCCGCAACACCGTGCGATCGACGACATCATGGCCCTTCTCGCGCAACGCCTCGGCCAGTTTCGCAGCGCTCTTGCTCGTCCACCGCAACGGGGACTCCGGATCGCCTCGTGTCGCTGGATCGACGAGACGGTCCAGATCCCTCGCCAGACCCGGCTCGCGCTCAAGAATGGGCTTGCGCCCAGGATGACGGCGGACCTTGCCCGGCGGCGGCCTCTCGCCAGACTCAAGATCAGCCAGCCCCCGCAGCACCGTGGACTCCGAGATGCCCGTCGCCCTGACCACGGCCGCCATCCCACCGCGTCGCGAGCCGCCAGCTCGCCCGCGGGGTGTTGCCGCGTACCACGCGCGCTGGTCACGTGGTGCTGGGCATGGCGGACACGGACGGTGCCCCGTGGCAGCCACAGACCAGCGTTCCCCGTCGAGAAGGGGTGAGCGAGTTCACCCCTGCGGGCCGCCGCGGCCGGACGGCGGGCGCGTATAACGGTGGCCGGAGCCTTCCGCGACGACTGGAGATGCACGGTCATGCCCCATGGTCACGCCGGGCTCGGCGAGTCCACCCCCCACTCCGTCTTCTACGACCAGGGCCGGTTCGGTCGCCTGTTCCCGACCCTCCCGGCCTTCGCCGCCGACACGAAGCTGTTGCGAGACGCGCTCGCCGAGCTCGGCGCCGCGAACGGCCCGATGGACGCGGCTGACGATCTGTCTGATCCCATCACCCTCATCACCGATCCGAGCAAGAGCGTCGACAACCCGGACAACCCGGCGCTGACCGCCGGCTTCACGTTCCTGGGGCAGTTCATCGATCACGACATGACGTTCGATCCGACGTCGAGCCTCGCTCGTCGGCAGGATCCGGAGTCGATCCGCAACTTCCGCATCCCGGCGCTCGACCTCGACAACGTCTACGGCGGCGGTCCGGGCGTGTCGCCGCACCTGTACGACCGGACCGTCGACGGCGGCCGGACGACACTGCTCACCGAGGAGATCCCGGGCTCGGCGGCGGTGTCGGTGGACGGCTCGGCACGCTTCGACGTCCCCCGGAACGCCCAGCAGGTGGCCCTGCTCGGAGATCCGCGCAACGACGAGAACCTCATCGTGTCCCAGCTCCACCTGGCCTGGCTGCGCTTCCACAACGTGGTGGTGGGTGACGTCAAGGCCGACCTCGGTGCGGGATTCACCGCCGATGAGATCTTCGCCGAAGCGCAGCGGATCGTTCGCTGGCACTACCAGTGGCTGATCCTGCACGAGTTCCTGCCCGCCACGGTCGGCGCGGCGACCGTACAGGTCGTGCGCAGTGAAGGCCCGAAGTTCTACCGCTGGCGCCACCAGCCGTTCATCCCGGTCGAGTTCTCGGTGGCGGCGTACCGGTTCGGGCACTCGCAGGTGCGGCCCAGCTACCGGGCCAACTTCGGGACCAGCGGCACCGACCCGGCCCAGCAGTTCTTCGCGCTCATCTTCGACCCGGCGGCGAGCGATCCGAGCGACCCCGACGACCTGCGCGGCGGTGTCCGCGCGGCCCGGCGATTCATCGACTGGCAGACGTTCTTCGACTTCAGCGACGGGCGGGTCCGGCACAACAAGAAGATCGACGCCACGCTGTCGAGTGTCCTGTTCGACCTGATGGGGCAGCCGCCGGGTACGCCGACGTCGCTGGCCAGCCGTAACCTGCTGCGGGCCTTGACAATGGGGGTGCCCTCCGGGCAGCGGGTGGCCAAGGCGATGGAGCTGCCGGTGCTGGCCGAGGCCGATCTGGCCGACCTTGAGACCTACAGCCTGCACAAGCGCACGCCGCTGTGGTTCTACATCCTGCGCGAGGCCGACGTCTTCGCCGACGGCGAGCACCTCGGCCCGGTCGGT
>JACDBJ010000198.1 GCA_013695005.1 Pseudonocardiales bacterium | reverse complement strand
GCAGTGGCGCCAACGGTTTCGACGGCCGGGTGCAGCAGGTGGCCGAGCTGATCCGCGGCGGCGAGGACCTCACCGGCGACGCTGTCGGCGAGATGTTCGGCTGCTCGGCGCGCACCGGACGCCGGCTGCTGGCCCAGGGTGTCGAGCTTGCGACCCGCCGCAACGGCGACCACGCGCCCGCACCCGATCCCGAGCCCGCGCCCAGCCACGAGGGGAACGGGCGGGCGCTGGTTGCCGACGAGGATCGGGCGAGCCGTGACGCCGAGAGCGACCAACGCGAGGAGCAACAAGAGCGTGCCGACCGCGACGATCCGCAGCCGGCGCGCGCCGATGCCCCGCAACCGTTCAGCGTGATCAGCGGCTCGAACAGCTGAGCCCCATCGCCCGACCCCTCGTAGGGTGTCGGTGTGATCGAGACCGACGGAGCCACGGGAGCGGACTGGACCGCGCCCGGCGTGTACCGCTGCGCGCCGGGGGTCTACCGCATCCCGCTCCCGCTGCCGACCGACGCGCTGCGTGCGGTGAACGTCTACGCCCTCGTTGACGACGAGAACGCTCTGGTGCTCGTCGACTCCGGCTGGGCGCTCGCGGCCGCCAGGGACCAGCTCGGCACCGCACTGGCCGAGCTGGGTGCCGGTCTCGGCGACGTGCAGCGCTTCCTGGTCACCCACGCGCACCGCGACCACTACACGCTTGGGGTCGAGCTCCGCCGCGAGTTCGGCACCAAGATCGCCCTCGGTCGCGGCGAGCAGCCGGCGTTGGAGTACCTCAACAGGCCGGGGCGGCAGTCCTTCGCCGCGCAGCAGGACAGGCTGCTGCGGGCGGGCGCCGGCGATGTGCTGGAGCGCGTCGTGGCGCTGGCTCCGACGGCCCCGCCGAGCACGGCCTGGGATCTCCCCGACACCTGGCTCGACGACGGCGAGGTGCTGCAGGCCGGTGCCCGCAAGCTGCGCACGCTCGCCACGCCGGGGCACACCCGCGGCCACGTGGTGTTCCACGACGCGGACGCCGACGTCCTGTTCGCCGGTGACCACGTCCTGCCGCACATCACGCCGTCCATCGGCTTCGAGCCGGTACCCACCGCCCTGCCGCTTGCCGACTTCCTCACCTCGCTGCAACTGGTGCGCGAGCTGCCCGACGCGCGGCTGCTTCCCGCGCACGGACCGATCACCGACAGCGTCCACGAGCGGGTCGACGAGCTGATCGCCCACCACGACGCCCGGTTGGCGGCCAGCTTGTCCGCGCTGGCCACCACCGGCGACACCGCGGCCGAGGTGGCCGCCGTGCTGGCGTGGACCAGGCGGCAGCGCTCGCTCGCCGAGCTCGACCCGCTCAACCAGATGCTCGCCGTGCTGGAGACGGCGGCGCATCTCGAGCTGCTGGTCGCTCGCGGCGTGGTATCGCTCACCGAGCAGGACGGGGTCGCGCACTACCGCGCCTGAGCCGACCGAGAGGTTGCGCGACACGCGGGCGCGGTGCTGGCTCTGTCGGCGCGGGCAGGGCACACTGTGGCTCGCAACTGCCGACTTTGGCATGTGACGAGGACGTTGGGGAAGACGCTCCTTGTCAACAGCGGAGGTCAGCAGTGAGTGCTCGCGGCGTGGTCTACGTCCACTCGTCGCCGACTGCGGTGTGCCCGCACGTCGAGTGGGCGATCTCAGGCGTGCTCGGTGGCGAGGTTTCCCTGCGCTGGACGCCTCAGCCCGCTGCCACGGGACAGCTGCGCGCAGAGTGCCCGTGGACCGGCCCGGTCGGCAGCGCGGGTGCCCTGGCCGGGGCGCTGCGGGCCTGGCCGATGATCCGCTTCGAGGTCACCGAGGAACCGAGCGACGGCGTCGACGGCGAGCGGTTCTGCCACGTGCCGGCCCTGGGTCTGTGGCGCGGCCGGGCCAGTGCGAACGGCGACATCGTCGTCGGCGAGGACCAACTGCGAACCCTGCTGGTCGCCGACGGGCCAGGTGCGCGGGCGGTGGCGAGCAGGATCGACGACCTGCTGGGCACGGCATGGGACGCGGACCTGGAGGCGTTCCGGCGGGGCGGCGACGGTGCCGAAGTGACCTGGTTGCACCGCGTCGGCTGAGCTAAGGTTAGCCTCCGCTCACTTGCCGGGCACTTCCGTCGGCGAGTTCCTGGAGGTGGCCGACTGATGAGGTGGGCACGGCACCTCATCGGCGTGGTCGGGCTCGGCGTTGCCGTCGCCTACCTGGTGGCCGTCGTCGACGGCGCGGCGCTGCGCGAGGTCGCTGGGGCGGTGTTCAGCGCTCCGTTCGGGCTGCTCGTCGCGCTGATCGGCTATGGGATGGCGTTCGGGCTGCGCGCGTGGGCATGGTGTGAGGTGTTGCCAGGGCTGTCGCGGGGTCAGTCCTGGGCTGCCCTTCATGTCAGCCTGCTCGGGAACCACCTGCTGCCGCTGCGGCTCGGTGAGGTCCTGCGGGTGACCAGCGTGCTGCGGCGTACGTCGCTGCCTGCTCGGCCGGTGATCGCGTCGGCGATCACGCTGCGAGCCGCCGACCTGGTTGTCGTCCTTGCACTTGCCTTAGTCGTCGCACCTGCCGCATTGGCGGCGGCGGCCGGTGGCTGGTTGTGGGCGGTGGCCGGGCTGATGCTCGCGGTGGGCGTCGGGGCGGGCTGGTGGACGTGGCGGCTGGCTCGCCGCGGATCTGCGCTGCGGCTGCCGACGCTGCCGGTGGGGCTCGCGGTGCTCGCAGCCTGGGTGCTGGAGGCGGCCGTGGTGTTCCAGGTCGCCCAGCTCGCCGGCTTCCCGCTGTCGGTCGGGGCGGCCGTCGCGGTGACGGCGGTGACGGTCGCGG
>JACDBJ010000193.1 GCA_013695005.1 Pseudonocardiales bacterium | reverse complement strand
GCGGGCGTCTCGTCACCGACGCCGACGCCCGCGCCGAGCTGGAGCAGGCCTGGAAGGTGAACCCCGGCACGCTGTCGGGGGAGCCGGGACGTGACACCGACGCCATCCTCGCCGCCGCGGCAAGCGGGGAGCTCGGTGCGCTGGTCGTCGGCGGCGTCGACCCGGACGACCTCGCCGACCCGGCGGCCGCGATCGCCGCGCTGGGCAAGGTCGGCTTCGTGGTCAGCCTCGAGCTGCGGGCATCCGCGGTCACCGAGCTGGCCGACGTGGTGCTGCCGGTTGCGCCGGCCACCCAGAAGGCCGGCAGCTACCTCAACTGGGAGGGCCGCGCGCGGCCGTTCGACAACTCCGCCCAGGCCGGCGGTGCACTGCCCGACTGCCGGGTGCTGGACACCCTGGCCATCGAGATGGACGCCGACCTGTTCACCCAGACCCCCGTCGCGGCGGCCGGCGACCTGGCCCGGCTGGGCAGGTCCTCAGGCACCCGCCCGGCGCAGCCCAAAGTGGCTCCGCCGTTGGCGCGGACGCCGGAGCCCGGTCATGCCGTGCTCGCAACCTGGCGCCAGCTCATCGACGAGGGCACGCTCACCGCCCACGAGCCGAACCTCGCCGGCACCGCGCGGGCTGCGCTACTGCGGATCAACTCCGCGACGGCGCAGCGCCTCGGGCTGACCGAGGGCGAGCTCGGCACGGTCAGCACCGAGCGCGGCTCGGTCACCCTGCCGGTGGCGCTGACAGAGCTGCCCGACGGTGTGGTGTGGCTGCCCGGCAACTCGGCAGGGTCACGGCTGCGGCCAACTCTTGGCGCCGGTCACGGTGAGGTCGTCGCTGTCAGTGCCACGGGGGGTGCCGAGTGAGCCCCCAGCAGCTGCTCGCCGACGACCCGCTGTGGCTGATCCTGCTCAAGGTCGTCGTGCTGTTCGGCCTCGGCGTGATCCTGACCCTGTTCACCATCTGGGCGGAACGCCGCGTGGTGGCCCGGATGCAGCACCGTGTCGGCCCCAACCGGGTCGGCCCGATGGGGCTGCTGCAGTCGCTGGCCGACGGCCTCAAGCTGGCGTTCAAGGAAGACATCCGGCCGATCCTGGCCGACAAGTGGGTTTACATCCTGGCGCCGGTCATCGCCACGGTCCCGGCGTTCGTGGCGTTATCGGTCATCCCGTTCGGCGGCGAGGTCTCGATCTTCGGCGAGGCCACCGTGCTGCAGCTGACCGACCTGCCGGTCGGTGTGCTGGTGGTGCTGGCCTGCAGCGCGCTCGGCGTCTACGGGATCGTGCTCGGAGGCTGGGCGTCCGGCTCGCCGTACCCGCTGCTCGGCGCCCTGCGCTCGGCCGCCCAGGTGATCTCCTACGAGATCGCGATGGGGCTCTCGATCGTCGCGGTCGTGCTCTACGCCGGCTCGCTGTCCACGGCCGACATCGTCGGCGCACAGGCCGACAACTGGTACGTCTGGCTGCTGCTGCCCAGCTTCGTCATCTTCGTCATCGCGATGGTCGGGGAGACCAACCGGGCGCCGTTCGACCTGCCCGAGGCGGAGTCCGAGCTGGTCGGCGGCTTCCACACCGAGTACTCCTCGCTGAAGTTCGCGCTGTTCTTCCTCGCCGAGTACGTCAACATGGTCACCGTCTCGGCGATGGCCACCACGCTGTTCCTCGGCGGCGGGCGCCCGATCTGGCCGCTGAGCCTGTTCGACTGGGCCAGCAACGGCTGGCTCACGTTCGTCTGGTTCATGGGCAAGACGCTGGCGTTCCTGTTCGTGTTCATCTGGCTGCGGGGCACGCTGCCGCGGCTGCGCTACGACCAGTTCATGCGGCTGAGCTGGAAGGGCCTCGTGCCGCTCAGCCTGCTGTGGATCATGGTGATCTTCGCGGTGCGCGCCTACCGCAACAGCCCCGACGGCGGTACCACCTCGCTGCTGGTCGTGATCGGTATCGTCCTCGCGGCCGTGCTGCTCGTGGCGTTCCTGGTACCGGACGCCCGCCGGCAGTCCGACCCCAGCGTCGAGCTCGCCTCGGACTACCCCGTGCCTCCGCTGGACCTCAAGGTGCCCCAGCGGGTGCCGGCGCTACGAAGGGAGGCTGACGACGATGTTTGACGCGTTCAAGGGCTTCGGCGTCACCTTCTCGACGATGTTCAAGAAGGTGGTCACCGAGCAGTACCCGGAGGACTTCCGGCCGACAGCGCCGCGCTACCACGGCCGCCACCAGCTCAACCGGCATCCGGACGGGCTGGAGAAGTGCGTCGGCTGCGAGCTGTGCGCGTGGGCCTGCCCGGCCGACGCGATCTACGTCGAGGGCGCGGACAACACCGAGACGGAGCGCTACTCGCCCGGTGAGCGCTACGGCAAGGACTACCAGATCAACTACCTGCGCTGCATCGGCTGCGGTATGTGCGTCGAGGCCTGCCCGACGCGCGCCCTCACGATGATCAACTTCTACGAGCTGGCCGACGACGACCGGCAGAACCTGATCTACACCAAGGAGCAGCTGCTCGCGCCGCTGTTGCCCGGTATGGAGGCGCCGCCCCA
>JACDBJ010000185.1 GCA_013695005.1 Pseudonocardiales bacterium | reverse complement strand
GTGCACGCCCTGCGGCACCGTGGCCTCGAAGCGCTGTTGCGGATGCCGCCGGACGCCGTCCCGGGGTTCTTCGACACGTTCTTCGAGCTGCCTGCGCAGCATCGGTGGGCCTATCTCACCGCCCGCGAGGACCTCACCGCCACGTTCGCGGCGATGCTCGCGCTGCTGCCGCCGACCGACTGGTCGACGCGCCGCCGCCTGCTCGGCTCGGTCCGCTACCGGCCCAGCCGTTAGGTCACATGTGGAAGCCGAGGGCCTGGAGCTGTTCCCGACCGTCGTCGGTGATCAGCTCCGGGCCCCATGGCGGCAGCCACACCCAGTTGATCTTGATGTCCTTGGCGAGGCCACCCTCGGGTCCGCCCGTCAGCGCCGACCGGGTCTGCTCCTCGATCACGTCGGTCAGCGGGCAGGCCGCCGAGGTCAGCGTCATGTCGAGCACCGCGACCCCGTCGTCCAGCCTGATGTCGTAGACCAGCCCGAGGTCGACCACGTTGATGCCCAGCTCGGGGTCGACCACGTCGCGCATGGCCTCCTGGAGCTCGTCGAAGCTGGCCTCTTCGGCGCGCGGCGCCGGCGGCTCGGGCAGGCTCTCAACGCCCCGCTCGGCCTGGGCCTCGGTCTGCGCTTCGGTCATCGCTTCACTCCGTTCGTCTGCGCCGCCGAGTCGGTTACCCGCGCGACGGCATCCTTGAACGCCATCCAGCCCAGCAGCGCGCATTTCACGCGCGCCGGGTACCGCGCAACGCCGGCGAAGGCGACCGCGTCGCCGAGCACGTCCTCGTCCGGCTCCACCTGGCCACGGCCCTGTGCCATCGCCTGGAACGCCTCGAGCGTGGTGAACGATTCCGCCACGGTGCGACCCACAACGAGGTCGGTCAACATCGACGTCGCCGCCTGGCTGATCGAGCAGCCCAGCGCGTCGTAGGACACGTCCTCGACAACGGCGTCGGGCCCCGCGCCAGACAGCTTCACCCGCAGCTTCACCTCGTCGCCGCACGTCGGGTTGACATGGAAGGTCTCGGCGTCGAACGGCTCCCGCAGACCCTGGCGGTGCGGGCGCCGGTAGTGGTCCAGGATGATCTCCTGGTACATCTGCTCGAGCTGCATCAGCGGGTCTCTCCGAAGAACTCCTGGGCGGCACGCACCCCGTCGACCAGCGCGTTCACCTCGTCGAGCGTGTTGTAGACGTGGAAGCTGGCGCGCACGGTGGCGGCCAGCCCGAAGCGGCGGTGCAGCGGCCACGCGCAGTGGTGGCCGACCCGGACCGCGATGCCCCGGTCGTCGAGCACCTGCCCGACGTCGTGCGCGTGCACGCCGTCCACCACGAAGGACACGGCGCCGCCGCGATCCACCACGTCGGTCGGGCCGATGATCGTGACGCCGTCGACCGCGTCGAGCGCATCGATCGCGGCCCTGGTCAGCTCGGCCTCGTGGGCGGCGACCTGGTCCATGCCGATCTCGGTGAGGTAGTCCACCGCGGCGGCCAGCCCGACAGCCTGGGAGGTCATCGGCACGCCGGCTTCGAAGCGCTGCGGCGGGGGCGCGTAGCTGGAGGTCTCCATGTGTACGAGCTCGATCATCGAGCCGCCGGTGAGGAACGGCGGCATCGCTTCGAGCAGCTCGCTGCGTCCGTACAGCACACCGACGCCCGACGGCCCGAGCATCTTGTGCCCGGAGAACACCGCGAAGTCCACCCCGAGCGCGTGGAAGTCCACGGGGCTGTGCGGAACCGACTGGCAGGCGTCCAGCAGCGTCAGCGCGCCGACCTCGCGGGCCCGCCGGACCAGCTCGGCCACGGGGTTGACGGTGCCGAGCACGTTGGACTGGTGGGTGAACGCGACGATCTTGGTTAGCGGGGTGATCGGGTCTGTGTCGAGGTCCAGCCGGCCGCCGTCGGTCACGCCGAACCACTTCAGCGTCGCACCGGTTCGCCGGCACAGCTCCTGCCAGGGCACCAGGTTGGCGTGGTGCTCCATCTCGGTGATCACGATCTCGTCGCCGGGGGCGAGCCGGAACTGCTCGGCGTCACCGTCGACGAGCGCGGCGTTGCTCATCGCGTAGGCGACGAGGTTGATCCCCTCGGTGGCGTTCTTGGTGAACACCAGCTCGGCGGGGTCCGCCCCGACGAACGCGGCGATCCGTGCCCGCGCCGACTCGTAGGCGTCGGTGGCCTCCTCGGCGAGCTGGTGCGCGCCGCGGTGCACGGCCGCGTTGTGCTGCTCGAGGAACGCGCGCTCGGCGTCGAGCACCTGCCGCGGCCGCTGCGAGGTGGCCCCGGAGTCGAGGTAGACCAGCGGCTTGCCGTCGCGCACGGTGCGAGCCAGCAGCGGGAAGTCGGCCCGGATCTTGGTGACGTCGAGCGCGGAGGCCGTTCGGGTGTGCACAGCTGTCATGTGGTGACCCCGGCGAAGCGGACGTAGCCGTGCTCCTCCAGCTCGTCGGCGAGCTCCGCGCCGCCGCTGGCCACGATCCGGCCGCCGGCGAAGACGTGGACGTGGTCCGGGGTGATGTGGCGCAAGATTCGGGTGTAATGCGTGATCAGCAGCACGCCGACATCGCCGTCGGCCCGGTAGGAGTTGATCCCGTCGGACACGACGCGCAATGCGTCGACGTCGAGTCCGGAGTCGGTCTCGTCGAGGATGGCGATCTTGGGCTTGAGCAGCGAGAGCTGTAGCACCTCGTGGCGCTTCTTCTCGCCGCCGGAGAAGCCCTCGTTGACGCTCCGCTCGGCGAAGGCGGCGTCGATATCCAGGTCGGACATCGCCTGCTTGACCTCCTTGACCCAGGTGCGCAGCTTCGGCGCCTCACCGCGCACCGCGGTGGCGGCGCTGCGCAGGAAGTTCGACGTCGAGACGCCCGGCACCTCTACGGGGTACTGCATCGCGAGGAACAGGCCGGCCCTGGCGCGCTCGTCGACGGTCATCTCGAGGACGTTCTCGCCGTCGAGCAAGATCGCGCCGGAGGTGACGGTGTACTTCGGGTGGCCGGCAATCGCGTAGGCCAGCGTCGACTTGCCGGACCCGTTGGGGCCCATGATCGCGTGGGTCTCCCCCGCGCGGACCGTCAGGTCGACGCCGCGGAGGATCTCCTTGGTGGCGTCCGCGTCCTGCATGTCCTGCACAGCGACGTGCAGGTCCTTGATCTCCAGGGTGGCCATTGTGTGCTGTCGCTCCAGGTCGTCGAAATTCGTGGTCGGAAGTCTCAAGAGCCGATCGCGGCCAGCTCCGCCTCGATGGCGGTCTCCAGCCGGTCACGCAGCTCGGGCACGGTGATCTTGTTCAGGATCTCGCCGAAGAAGCCGCGGACGACCAGCCGGCGGGCCTGCGACTCGGAGATGCCGCGGGACTGCAGGTAGAACAACTGCTCGTCGTCGAACCTTCCGGTGGCGCTGGCGTGCCCGGCACCGGCGATCTCGCCGGTCTCGATCTCCAAGTTGGGCACCGAGTCCGCCCTGGACCGCTCGGTGAGCAGCAGGTTTCGGTTCAGCTCGAAGCTCTGGGTGCCCTCCGCCGCGGCCCGGATCAGCACGTCGCCGATCCAGACGGTGTGCGCGTCGCGGCCTTGCAGCGCGTTCTTGTAGACGACGTTGGACCGGCAGTTGGGCTGCGCGTGGTCGACGAGCAGCCGCTGCTCGAAGTGCTGCCCGGCGTCGGCGAAGGCCAACCCGGCCAGCTCCGCGTCACCGCCGGGGGCGGCGAACGTGACCGTCGGGCTGACCCGTACCAGGTCCCCGCCGAGCGTCACGGCGACGGCGCGGAAGGTGGCGTCCTGGCCGACGCTGACGTGCTGGGCGCCGACGTGCACGGCGTCGTCGGCCCAGTCCTCGACGACGAGCAACGTGAGCCGCGAGCCGGGCGCGAGCACGACCTCGGTGTTGGAGGCCAGCGTGCCCGAGCCGCTGTGGTCGAGCACCACGACCGCCTCGGCGTGTGGCTTGGTACGCAGGTGCAGGTGCGCCACCGAGGTGTTGCCGGCGCCGGGGCCGGCCAGCGCGATGGTGACCGGCGCCGGAGTGCCGTCGAGGGTGACGACCGTCGCCGTCTCGAACCGGCTCCACGCCTGTGCGGCGACCCGGTCCGATGGGACGCCGCCGTCACCGATCCGAGCGTCGTCGCGCCCGACCGTCTCGACGGTCACGCCGGCCGCGTCAGGACCGGACGTCACGGTGATCTCAGCAGCGCCGTCCAGCGTGGCCGAGCCGTCGTGCAGGCCGTGCAGCCTGCGCATCGGCGTGAAACGCCACTCCTCCTCGCGACCGCCGGGCACCTCGAAGGCGTCGACGTCGTAGGACGTGAAGCGTTCCCCGCGCGACCCTGCCGGAACAGAACGAGCGGGGACGAGGGTCTCGGTCATCAGCCGACGGCCCCTTCCATCTGCAGCTCGATCAGCCGGTTGAGCTCCAGCGCGTACTCCATGGGCAGCTCACGGGCGATCGGCTCGACGAAGCCGCGGACCACCATGGCCATCGCCTCGTCCTCGGTGAGCCCGCGCGACATCAGGTAGAAGATCTGGTCGTCGCTGACCTTGGAGACGGTGGCCTCGTGGCCCATCGTGACGTCGTCGTTGCGCACGTCGACGTAGGGGTAGGTGTCGCTGCGGCTGATCGTGTCGACCAGCAACGCGTCGCACTTCACCGTGGAGCGGGAGTGGTGCGCGTTGGGGTTGACCCGGACCAGGCCGCGATAAGAGGTACGGCCGCCGCCGCGCGCCACCGACTTGGAGATGATCGTCGAGGACGTGTTCGGCGCCAGGTGGGTCATCTTCGCGCCGGCGTCCTGGTGCTGGCCCTCGCCGGCGAACGCCACCGAGAGCACCTCACCCTTGGCACCCTCACCCATCAGCAGCACAGCCGGGTACTTCATGGTGACCTTGGAACCGATGTTGCCGTCGATCCACTCCATGGTCGCGCCCGCCTCGGCCTTGGCCCGCTTCGTGACCAGGTTGTAGACGTTGTTCGACCAGTTCTGGATCGTCGTGTAGCGGCAGCGGGCGCCCTTCTTCACGATGATCTCCACGACGGCGGAGTGCAGCGAGTCGCTGGAGTAGATCGGCGCGGTGCAGCCTTCCACGTAGTGCACGTAGGCGTCCTCGTCGACGATGATCAGCGTCCGCTCGAACTGGCCCATGTTCTCGGTGTTGATCCGGAAGTAGGCCTGCAGCGGGATGTCGACCTTGACGCCCTTGGGCACGTAGATGAACGAGCCGCCTGACCACACCGCAGCGTTGAGCGCGGAGAACTTGTTGTCCCCGGCCGGGATCACCGAGCCGAAGTACTCCCGGAACAGCTCGGGCTGCTCGCGCAGCGCGGTGTCGGTGTCCAGGAACAGCACGCCCTGCTCCTGCAGGTCCTCGCGGATCTGGTGGTAGACGACCTCGGACTCGTACTGCGCGGCGACGCCGGAGACCAGGCGGGCCTTCTCAGCCTCGGGGATGCCGAGCTTGTCGTAGGTGTTCTTGATGTCCGCGGGCAGGTCGTCCCAGCTGGCGGCCTGCTTCTCGGTCGAGCGGACGAAGTACTTGATGTTGTCGAAGTCGATGCCGGACAGGTCGGCACCCCACCGCGGCATCGGCTTGCGGCCGAAGAGGTCGAGGGACTTGAGCCGGTAGTCGAGCATCCACTGTGGCTCGTCCTTGAGGGTCGAGATGTTCGTGACGACCTCTGGGGACAGACCGCGGCGCGCCGTCGCGCCGGCGGTGTCGGAGTCGGCCCAACCGAACGCGTAGCGACCCAGCGAGTCGATCGTCTGCTGCTGGGTGAGGGGTTCGGGGGATTCGACGATCCGCTCAGGAGCGGTGGTCATGCGGGCTGCCTCCGGTTCGGTACTGATGTGGTGGGACCGGTCATCTTCGTCATTCGGCCGCGGACCTGTTCGGGCAGGTCCTGCGGGACGTGGGTGGTGCACATGGCGTCACCACGCGCGATCGTGGCGAGGCGCTGGACGTGGGTACCCAGGACCTCGGCGAACAGCTCGGTCTCGGCCTCGCACAGCTGAGGGAACTCGGCGGCGACGTGCGCCACCGGGCAGTTGTGCTGGCACAGCTGGGCGCCGCTGCCGCCGCTGGGTGCGGTGGCGGCGTAGCCCTGGGCGGTGAGTGCCTCGGCGAGCTTGCCGGCGCGGGCGGTCGGCGTCTGGGCAGCTTCGATCTCGTCGCGACGCGCCTCGACGAGTCCCTCGGCCCGACGCTCGGCGAAGTGCCGTACCGCGCCGTCGCCACCGGTCTCGGCGAGGTAGCGCAGCGCGGCCACCGCCAGGTCGTCGTAGCCGTGGCCGAAGCGGACCCGGCCGGCGTCGGTAAGCAGGTACAGGCGGGCCGGGCGGCCACGCATCCGCGGACCACGCCGTGGCGCCTCGCGAGTCTGGGCCTCGCCGTCGACCATCATGGCGTCGAGATGCCGCCGGACCGCCGGGGCGCTCAGCTCGAGCTCGGTGGCCACCTCGGCCGCCGTGATCGGGCCCCGCTCGAGCAGCAGCCTGGCTACCGCCACCCGGGTACGACCATCACCCGACGGCGGCTGGCCGCCGGGCAGATCGTTGCCTTGGGTGGTTTTCACAACACCAGTCTTGCCTATATCGGCCGCCGTGGCAAAGGCGGTCCCTCGCTGGGTGACGCCTGTTAGTGGTGACCCTCGTCACGGCACGCTGACCTGCGGTTTCCTAGTGAGGTGATCCTTGCCGGACTGATCGACCCCCGTTGCTGAGGTGGGCCTGGATGGCCTGCCAGCGCACTAAATTGTGTCGCGCGTCGACGAGGGCGTCGTGGGCATTCAGAGGCGGAGCAGGCAATGCGGGCCGCCCGGCCTGCTCCCAGTGCTGGCGGAGCTCCCTGGTGAACCGGGGCAACGGCCTCGGCAGCGTCGGCATCGGGCCCCATAGCTGGCACAGCGCCACGTGGTCGTAGGCGCCGATCCACGCCCAGAGCTCGACGTCGCCGCCGGGCGTGGTCAGGAAATCCAGCAGCGCCTTGCGGAGTTCAGTCCGACTGAGCCAGGCGCCATCGCTGGGCGGGGGCAGCTGGGGCAGCACGTTCGCCCGCACCCACGGGCCCGCCCAGTCCGGGTCGAACTCGGTGGAGACCGCGTAGAACTCGCGTCCGTCCTCGCCGACCACCCCGATCGAGACGAGGTCGATGGTCGTCCCGTCCTCGATGAATTCCGTATCGTAGAAAAAGCGCACGACGTGGAG
>JACDBJ010000499.1 GCA_013695005.1 Pseudonocardiales bacterium | reverse complement strand
CCGCATCCCGAGCCGCACCCGGACGTCGTGCACATGCCCGCCGCCGAGCTCGACGCGCTCCGCGACGCCGCCACCGCCCCCGAACGGTACGCAGCCCAACAAGCAGCGGCAGAGCACGAGCAGCTCGTCATCGCCGCGGTCCGCGACGGGCGCATCGAACCCCGACACCGCGACTCATGGCTGCAGGTCCTCAACGCCGACCCCGCCGCGATCGTCGACCTGCTCGGCCTACCGACCGGCCGCTCCGACATCCCGCTCGACGAGATCGGCCACGCCGGCAACGGAGACGACGAGAACCCACTCACCCGGTTGTGGCCCCGGTGAGACCGAACCACAAAGGGCTGCATCGTCGCAGCTCAAAACCATGATCATGAAAATTGGACAACACAACCCGTGACCCCGCTGTGCCGGCTCGATTTTTTCTTTCCGGGGGGAGTTCGCCCTGGGTGTGTCTGGATCTTGGAACGGGCGTGAACCGCACCCTGCTCGGAGGGGACCGGAAGGCCGAGGGAGGCCGGGGAAGCACCTTTCTCTACCTGGCCGCTGGGACCCGACCTGCGCCCTGCCCTCGTCCCTCATCGGCGAGTCCCCTCTCTCGGGTCCCTGGTGAAAAAACGGCTTCAGAGCGGGGTCAGCGGGGTCCACGATCCAGATTTTTTGATCTTGGTCGATGCAGATGGTCGCTAGTCTTAGGTGCGCGGTGTCCCTGCCTTCGATGCCCGGGGCAGGGGCGCCGCGCCATCACTTCAGTCCCGCTTAGCCCGTGGCGTCGACGACCGGGTGGTCCTGTCCGGCCCAGCAGGTGCCGACCACCGGCCATGGTGACGGCGGTCGCTGGCCGGGGTGGTTGGTCAGGCTGCCGGCGGTGCGCCAGCCGCCGGCCGTGCGGACGGCTCGCAGGTGCGCCGGGGTCTGTCCGTGCATGGCCACTGCGGTCACGGTCGGGTCGGGTTCGGGGTCGCGGGATGGCCACCAGTGCTGGCCGACCGGCGGGTCCAGTGGCAGGTGGCAGCGGCAGAGGTCAGCCACGGCGTCGTCTGCCGGTGTAGGTCGGGCGGTGGCCAGCGGCGTACAGCTGGATGGAGTGCGGGCCACGTCGGCGGCGGCGGTGCCGACCCCGGCGAGACACGGCAAGCAGTGCAGCGATCACGTCTGACACCGTGTGGCACGGCATGTGCCCGGAGTCGCAAAGGATTCGCAAAGAGCTCTGCGTGCGGCCCAGTACCAAACCGTATGCTCAGAGAACGTTAGGGACCTGTGGTGGAGCCCGAGCTGGCTACGCGATGGCTACCCCGGCCCAGCGGGCAAACCGAGCCAGAGAGTCGGTGCGACGTCGATCAGCAACGGCGATCGCAGCGACGGTCTCGCGGACCTGCGGGTGATAGCGCGTCTGCTGAGGGGTGATCTCACGGGCAAGGTTGAGCTGGGCGAGCGCGCTATCCCGGTCCCCGTGCAGTAACCATGCTCCAGCAAGGTCGATGTGGTGGTGGCCGAGTCGGGAGCGCATGGTCCCGGGTGGGACGGCCAAGGTGGTGCCCCGCTGTAGTGCGGTGGCACTGTCGCCCAGTTCGACGGCGGCAGCCACGGCATGGAACTCGACGTTGATCGCCGAAAAGGCGGTGTCGTAGTAGTCGGTCTGCTGGTAGTCGACCGGGGGCACGAACCGTGCTGCGTCCCGCGCTGCGTCGATATGGGAATCGGACTGCTGACGGTCGCCAGAGCGCGCGGCGATCATCGCGAGCTGCAAGTGTGTGGAGCCGCGCACGGCGAGAGTGAACGCGTCATCGCGGGTGTCCTCGATCGAGCGCAGCGCGCGGACTACCACCTGGCGGCCGGCCCCGTAGGCACCCCGGTGCAGCAGCGCAACCGAGCGGCTGGCTGTGGCGACGGCGGCCAGGAGCGGGTCGCCGGCACTGGCAGCGGCGGTCTCGTAGCGCTCGGCCGCCATCCCGGTCAGCGGCGAGCCCAGCCTGTGCAGGCAGTACAAGGCGCACGAGTAGGCGGCGGCGAGCTGAGCGTGCGCCGCCTCGGCATGCCAGGACGGCGCCTCGGCGGCGGCGGCGTGCAGAGCGCGCAGCAGGTCGGGGAGCACCGCACTGCTCTCGTCGTAGCGGCTCAGCCGTTGCAGCCACGCCACCCTGGCCAGGACGGCCTCGGCCTCGTTCTCCAGGTGACTTGCCGCGCCGTCCTCGCCCTCCAGGACGGCGGTCTCTAGTTCGGTGACATGCGCCCGCTCGATACCCCATTTCGGCGCAGGCTGGTCGTAGAGGTCTGCCACGGTCATGCCGAGCGCCTGCGCCGAGGCGGCTACGAACGCGGGGGAAGCGGGAACCGCACCACGCTCAACCTGACTGACGAGGCTGGCTGAGACATGCGCCTTACCGGCCAGCGTGGCTTGGGTCCATCCGCGAACCTTCCGGGCGACGGCCACGCGAATGCCGACTCGCTCGCTCGGCGCCCGGCTCGCGCTACCCTCGTCCACGTCCGACACCTCACCTTGTCGGGCCAGCCCCCGGCCGTCGCAAGCGGCGCGGGGGCTCTTACGTGCTCGCCACGGTACCCGGGCCGGTTGCCGTTCTTACCGTCCTTAGTCGTGCCACCCCTCCCGCGTTCCGGGCGGCAGCGGCGGATCCCGCCGAGCTGGCGGAACCGGACGGCCGCTGCGCTTGGCCCGACTCTGTTGGCCTTCCGTCCCGCCCATCTGCTACCGCAGCGGAGCAGGAGGTGCGGCCGGCCC
>JACDBJ010000180.1 GCA_013695005.1 Pseudonocardiales bacterium | reverse complement strand
ACCTACGACGACGGGCCCTTGAACTACGGCGTCGCCATCTATGAGTTCCGCGGCGACAAGGTGTCCCACGAGTCGATCTACGTCGCGGAGGGCTGGGAAGCGCCGGAGTGGCGGGCCCAATGGCGGGCGGCCGAGCAGGGCTGACGCCCATCGATCTTGGGCATAATGGGTCCATGGCCGACGAGAAGCCGCCCGATGTGCCAGCCGCAAGCCTCGACTCAGACACTTCCGACCCGCGCGCCAAGTGGCGCACCTTGCCGGACCGCATCCCGCCCGAGGAGTGGGTGACCGAGAAGGCCGACCCGGCCGTGCCCGGCTCGGTTCAGGCGGCGGAGGGTGACCGCCAGCAGCGCGAGGCGTGGAACGAGATCCGGTGGGGCATCGCCTGAGCCATGCTGATCCGAGTCGGGGTGCTGCTGATCGTGCTGTCGTTCCTCGCGTGGCTGCTGATCTTGGCGGTGCCGTTCGTCCTGAGCGGTGGAGCAGCGGTTGCGACTGGCGTGGGGCTCGCCATCGGCGCGGAAGTGATCTTCTGGCTCGGCCTGATACTCGCAGGCCGGGACACCTGGAGGCTGGTCAAGGAGCACGGATGGCGCGGTGTCCCCGCCGCCATGTGGCACACGCTGCGCCACGGACAGCCGCCGGCGCGTCCGGCTAGTTCGGCGTCTGCGCCGTGATCGGCTCGATGCCCAGGTCGCGGTAGGTCACCAGCGCCGCGTAAGGGACCCCCCGAGCCGCGAACAACGCCCCGCCACCATCGCCTCGGTCCACGAGCGTGATCACGCCCGCAACGGTCGCACCCGTCGCAGCCACCACGTCGAACGCCTTGAGTACCGAACCCCCGGTCGTCACCACATCCTCCACCAGCAGCACGCTGTGCTCCACGCCCAGCCGCCCGCCCTCGATCCACTGCGTGCGACCGCGCGGCTTCGGCTCTTTGCGGACGGTGAACCACATGCACCCGCTGACCATGCTGACACCGTGGGTCAGCGCGTCCGCCCCCATGGTCAGGCCACCGACGGCGTCGAACTCGATCAGCAGCTCAGCGGCGAGCTGTATCACCGCCTCGCTGACTACGCGCAGGCGCTCGCCGGTGTCGATCGCGTACTTGGCGTCGACGTAGTCGTGGCTCAACGCGCCGCTGGCCAGCGTGAACGGTTCGTCGCGGTGCTCGTAACCACGGGTGCGAACCAGCTCGATCACGTGGGCGCGCAGGGCGATCATGCCTGCGGACGGTACCGGCTCGCCGGCACGGTCAGGAGTACATCCGTACCCAGTCGACCATCAGCTGCGCGGTGCCCGGCGAGCCGCCGAATAAGTCGAGCTGGATGGTCTGGTGCATGGGGCCCGGCGGCATGACACCCGGGTTCGTCGTGCTGAACCACTGAACGCCGTCGATGTAGCCGGTGATGCGCCCCGGACTCCAGTCCACCGCGTAGTTGTGCCACTGCGTGATGTCGATCGACTTCGTCGCGCTCAGCTGGTTGTTGGCTGCTCCGTAGTGTAGGAAAAAGTTGATGTTGCCGCTGTTGGTGTCGGTCTCCGCGTAATCGATTTCCCCGCCGGCCGGCCACGCGACCTGGCTCGGCCACAGGATGATCACCGGGTGGTACGCGCTGCTGCCGCGTGGCATTTTCGCCCGCGTTTCCCACTTGCCGTACTTCCTGCTCGACTTCGACGCCATGCCGCCGGTCGTGCCGCTCGAGTCGCCGGTGATCACCAGCACGCCGTTCTGGACGGTGATGGCGCTTGGCGACCGTCGGCCGTTGCCGTCGTGCCCCGGGCCGTCGTATCGGTCCCAGTTTCCGAGGCCGCCCGTGAACTCGTCGCCGCCGATCCGCTGCCAACCTAACTTCGACGCTGCTTCCGGGCCGCTTCCCGTTCCCGAGGGCGCGCCAGCGCGCGGCGCCGCCGCTTTCGGCGCCGTCGGCGCCGTCGCTGGGTTCGGGACCGCGTTGTTCCGCTGTTCGTGAGACTGGAAGTCGGCCGCCCCGTTGTCGACGCTGAGCGCCGTCGGGGTGGGCTGCGACGTGAAGACCGACACGGACACGAACGTGCTCACGAGGACCGCGACGGCGCCGACGGCGATCGCGACAATCCTGCGCGTCCGCATCCGTGGTGTTGTCGCGGCCACCCTGCGTACTGTGTCCGGACTGATGCGGTGCTTCGAGCGTTGCTCGTTGACCCGGGGGAGCGTACTGGTCAACGAGCTTGCCGCCCACGAGGGCTGCTCGTTCGGTGAGATCGTTGCTCTATACCTTTCCATTGCGAGCGGAACTGTATGAACGACCTAGGCGATGCCGGGCGAACCTTAGAAGGCGGGTTGCGCGGCCGCGCTCACGGCACCCGCTGGCGCGGTGAATCACCCTCGTTAGAACCGCTCAACTCCAAGCGTTACTCCAAACGGACCAACGGGCTCTCATCATCGTCACCGTACGGCGCGGCTGGCCGCTTACCCACCGTTAGCCGATTGTGATCGTGCGGGTGGCGCGCGAGGCTGGCCGCGATGCTCCCCAGCCTCATGGAACGGTCCCAGCAGGACCTTGTCCTGATAGCGCTGCCCGCGACAGCCGCCTCGGCCGCCGTCCTGCGGGCACTGCGTAGCGAGGGCATCCCGACCGCTGCGGTGAGTGACTGGATCGGCGTGCTCGACGCCCTGCGCTGCGGCCGCATCGGCCTGCTCGTGCTCGATCTCGACCTGGTCGGCGTCGACTCCGAAGGAATGCTCGGCGCCGTGCGTCGCGAGGCACCGACCGTGCCGGTCATCGCGATCACCGCACGGGGCCGCCGGACGGTCGCTGTGTCCCTACTGCGCGGCCATCAGGACGACTATTTGCTGCGGCCGTTCGCGGTTGACGAGCTGGCCGCCCGGATCCGGCTGCGGCTGCGGGCCGAGCTGCCGCTGGAGAAGACGATCCTGCGGCGCGGCGAGCTCGTCGTCGACACCACGATGAACGAGGTGACGATCGACGGCCAGACCGTGGCGCTCTCGCCGACGGAGTTCGCCCTCCTGATGGCGCTGATCGAGGTCCCCGGAGAGGCCGTGTCGCAGGAGCGCCTCGCCGAGCTCGTGTGGCCCCGCCGGAGCGTCTCCAACGTGGTCCAGGTCTACATCTCCTACCTCCGCCGCAAGATCGGCTCGGACCGGATCAGGACCGTTCGGGGGGCCGGATACGTCTTCGAGGCGTAGCGCTCGCATCGACGCGATAACGGTTGAAAGTACGGGTCCTGTCACATGAGGCGGGTCACGGATCGGTGTGATACTCAAGTGACCCGCGGGTCGCTCGGGGCGACCTCACCATCAACAGGGAGTCAGTAGCCAATGAGCATCGGAAGCATCATCGGCGCGATCGTGATCGGCCTGATTATCGGCGCGCTGGCTCGGCTCATCCTGCCGGGCCGGCAGGCAATCCCGATCTGGCTGACGATCGTGGTCGGCATCGTCGCCGCTTTGATCGGCACGTACATCGCCCGCGCACTCGGCGTGGCCGACACGTCGGGCATCGACTGGATCGAGCTCCTCATCCAGCTCGTGCTCGCGGTCATCGGGGTCGGTGCAGTCGCCGGCATCTACGGCCGCAGGGGCGTGGCCAGGTAGTCGATCTCTCGACCGCTTCTCGCCGCGGGTACCCACTCAGGCCGTGAAGGCCTGGGCCGCGGCGAGAAGCTGGTCGTTGTCCGCAGCTGAGCCGATCGATACCCGGGCGCCTGCTCCGGCGAACGCCCGGACGATCACCTTGTGCTCTGCGCAGTGCCTCGCGAAAGCCATCGTCGCCTCCCTGAGGGGCAACCAGACGAAGTTCCCCTGGCTTGGCGGCACGGCGAACCCCGCGCCGAGCAGCGCGTCACGTACCCGGCTCCGCTCCGCGATGACCTCCTCGCAGCTCTTGAGCAGCTCTGCCTCGCCGTCCAGCGCTGCGATCGCCGCCGCCTGGGCCGGTGCGCTCACCCCGAACGGGATGCCGACCTTGCGCAGCGCGTCGGCCAACGGAACCGCTGCAATGGCGTAGCCGACGCGCATGCCGGCCAGCCGGTAGGCCTTGGAGAACGTCCGCAGGACGACGAGGTTCGGCCGCTCGGACAGCAGCGTGAGCCCGTCGGGCACGTTCGGGTCGGTCACGAACTCGCGGTAGGCCTCGTCCAGGACGATCACCACGTCGGTGGGGACCGCGTCGATGAACCGCTCAAGCTCGGCCCGCTCGACGGTGGTGCCGGTCGGGTTGTTCGGGTTGCAGACGAAGATGACGCGCGTCCGCTCGGTGACGGCCGCAGACATCGCCGGCAGATCGTGGCGATGCTGGTCGTCCAGTGGGATGGTTCGGCTGGTGGCGCCGACGATACCGGTGACGATCGGGTAGCCCTCGAAGGAGGGCCACGCGTAGGCCACCTCGTCCGCGGGGCCGAGGCAGCACATCTGGATCGCCTGCTGGCACAGGCTGGTCGAGCCGGCGGCCATTGCGACCTGATCGACCTGCACCCCGTGTCGCTGGGCCAGCCGCTCACGCAGCGCGACCGCCGCTAAGTCCGGGTAGCGGTTCGCCGACACGGCCGCGTCCGCGATGGCAGCCAGCACCGCCGGTAGCGGGGGCGCCGCGACCTCGTTGCTGCTGAGCTTGACGGCGCCGGGCACACTCTGGCCGGGCACGTAGGACGGCGCGGCGTCAAGGTCGCCGCGGATCATCGGCGTCACCTGGCCACCGTAGCCGGGCTCCACCGCGTCACTCGTGTGGCTTTTCATGCGCCCAGCGGATGTTCTGTCACACGAGTGGCGTGACCCGGAGCCGCGAGCGCCGGGCCGAGGTGGTGTCATGGCGGCATGACGGAGATCCGCACCGAGGCGGTGCCGCTGCGCGACGGGCACGTGCTTCCGCTGACGGTGGCCGAACCGGTCAGCCAGATCCGCGGCGGGATCGTGGTGCTGCACGAGGCCCGCGGGGTCACCGACGCGGTCCGCCGGCTGGTCGCCGGCCTGGCCGGCGAGGGGTGGCTCGCGGTCGCCCCGCACCTCTACCACCGCAGCGGCACCGACGAGCTCCAACCCAGCGCCGGCGACGACGAGGTACGCGACCAGGTCAGTCAGCTCGACGGCGCCGAGGTGCTGGCCGATACCGACACGGCGTTCGGCTGGCTGGCGCAGCGCGACGTCGCGTCCGACCAGATGGGTGTCGTCGGGTTCGACCTCGGCGGTTCGGTGGCGTTGCTGATCGCCACCCAACGCTCACTCGGCGCCGCGGTGACGGTCGCCGGTGGCGGCATCATGGAGCCGCTGTCCTCCGGGCTGCCGTCGTTGGTCGAGGCAGCGCCGTCGATCGGCTGCCCGTGGCTGGGGCTCTACGGTGAACCTCCCGAGACCGGCAACGGGCAGAGCGAGGCCGGGGAGACGCCCGTGCAGCGGCTGCGGGCGGCGGCTGCGAGCTCGCAGGTGGCCACGGACGTGGTGACCTACCCGGATACCGCCTACCGATTCGACTCCGACCCCGAGGCCGCCGCCGACGCCTGGCAGCGCACCCTGAACTGGTTCGACTCGCACCTGCGCTGACGGAGGTGAGTGGTGGCCGAGCAGGCCCCTGAGGTGATGTGGACGCCCGACCCGGCTCAGGCGGAAGCGAGCGGTTTGGCGCAGTTCGGCCGGTGGTGTGGGCACGGCGGGCCGGACGGGATGGACTACGCCGCGCTGCACGGGTGGTCGGTGGCCGACCCGGCCGCGTTCTGGGGCTGCGTGGCCGACTTCTTCGGGGTGCGGTTCCACGAGCCGCCGACGGCGGTGCTCGGCTCGACGGACATGCCGGGGGCGCAGTGGTTCCCCGGCGCGACGCTGAACTACGCCGAGCACGTGCTGACGGTCGCGCCAGGGCGGGCAGACGACGACATCGCGGTGATCTTCACCCGCGAGGACGGCCTGGAGCGCCTGGTGTCACACGGCGAGCTCCGCGATGCGGTCGGACGCGCCAGGGCGGGCCTGGTGGCGCAGGGGGTGGGTGTGGGCGACCGCGTCGTCGCACTGGCACCGAACTCCACCGAAACGCTGGTGTGCTTCCTCGCGGCGGCCAGCCTCGGTGCGATCTGGTCGTCGTGCTCGCCGGACTTCGGTGCGCGCGCGGTGCACGACCGGTTCGCCCAGATCGAACCGTCGGTGCTGATCGCCGTCGACGGCTACCGCTATGGCGGCAAGCCGCACGACATCACCGCCACGGTGCAGGCACTGCGAGGGCAACTGCCCACCTTGCGAGCGACCGTCCTGGTGCCGTACCTCGACGAGGACGCCACGCTGGACGGGGCGCTCAGCTGGCGGGAGTTCATGGCCGACGCCGGCGAACTGGCATTCGAGCCGGTGCCGTTCGACCACCCGCTGTGGGTGCTCTACTCCTCGGGCACCACGGGGCTGCCGAAGGGCATCGTGCACGGCCACGGCGGCATCGTGCTGGAGCACCTGAAGGTGCTGCGGCTGCACAGCGACCTCGGGCCCGGCGACCGCTTCTTCTGGTTCACGACCACTGGCTGGATGATGTGGAACTTCCTGATCGGTGGGCTGCTGGTCGGCTCGACGATCGTGCTCTACGACGGCAACCCCGGCCATCCTGATCTTGGGACGTTGTGGCGGCTCATGGAGCGGCACCGGGTGACGTACATGGGCGTATCCGCGCCGTTCGTGCACGCATGCGTCAAGGCCGGCCTGCGACCGCGCGACCTGGCCGATCTCGGCGCGCTGCGGACCATCGGCTCGACCGGCGCCCCGCTGTCGACCGACGGGTTCCGGTGGATCGCCGACGCGGTGGGCGAGCGGGTGCAGATCGCCAGCGTGTCCGGCGGGACGGACACCTGCACCGCGTTCGTCGGATCCGCGCCGACGCTGCCGGTGTGGCTGGGAGAGATCTCCGGGCCGACGTTGGGCGCGGCGGTGGCGGCGTTCGACGAGGACGGGCGGCCGGTGGTGGGCGAGGTCGGCGAGCTGGTGATCACCAAGCCGATGCCGTCGATGCCGGTGTCCTTCTGGGACGACCCGGACGGCTTGCGGCTGCGCGCGGCCTACTACGAGGACTTTCCCGGCGTGTGGCGGCACGGCGACTGGATCAAGATCACGCCGCGCGGCTCGTGCGTCATCTACGGGCGCAGCGACTCGACGCTCAACCGCGGCGGCGTGCGGATGGGCACGTCCGAGTTCTACGCGGTGGTCGAGGGCTTCGACGAGGTGGCCGACTCGCTGGTGATCGACACCACCGCACTGGGCGCCACGACCGAGGGCGAGCTGCTGTGCTTCGTCGTGCTCGCGCCGGGTGCCTCATTGGGCGAGGTCGAGCCCAGGTTGCGGGCGGCACTGCGCGCGGAGCTGTCCCCGCGGCACGTTCCGAACCGGTTCGTCGTGGTCGAGGCGGTGCCCCGCACGCTCAACGGCAAGAAGTGCGAGGTGCCCGTCAAGAAGATCCTGGCCGGTGTCGACGTGGAGCAGGCGGTCAGCCGCGAGGCCCTGGCCAACCCCGACGCGTTGGCCCCGTTCCTGGGGCTGGCTCGGCCGTAGCCAGCCGGCGGGTAGCGCTTGACCAGGTTGCGAGAATCGGAGCTGATGGCTGCAGCGGGGATCGTGAACAGCGCCGGCCGAGCGAACGATGCGGCCTTCCGCGATGCCATGTCGGGCGCTCCTGAGGATATCGAGGAGCTGGCGCGCGCCGTCCGGGATCTGATCTTCGAGGTGTTTCCGCAGGCCGTCGAGGTTGTCTGGCAGAAGCAAGGCTCGGTCGGGTGGGGCACTGGCCCGAAGAAGTTCACCGAACAGTTCGCCTACCTGATGCCGTTCAAGCGCCACGTCACGCTGGGCTTCTATCGCGGTGGCGAGCTGCCGGACCCCGCGGGCCTGTTGCCGGAATCCGGTGGCAAGCAGGTGTCCGGCACGCTGTCGATGCGAAGTCTCAAGATCACCCGGCTGGACGACGTTGCCCAGCCGGCACTGCGGGCGCTGATCACGGCCGCCGTACAGGACCGAGTCGAGGCGTCGGAGGCCTGAGGATCGGCGGAGTTGACCAGATGCCGCCGGTCGGTCAACTCGCTCGCGGTGGCTGTGTACCCTTGGTCGCCGGTGGCCGCGATGGCCTCGGGAGGCTTCGCCTAGTCTGGTCTATGGCGCCGCACTGCTAATGCGGTTTGGGGTAACCCCCCATCCCGGGTTCAAATCCCGGAGCCTCCGCTCCAACTGAAGATGCGCTCGTAGCTCAACGGATAGAGCACCTGACTACGGATCAGGAGGTTGGGGGTTCGAGTCCCTCCGAGCGCGCAGCGTCTGACCAGGCAATACGTCTAGGGTAGAGATCAACAGCGCGAATCTCCGTCCAATGACTTGTCCAACTATGCGCGTTACGCTGCTGGTCATGACAGCGAGAAGACGCGCAACAGCCGACCTCACAGGCATTCGGAAGCGCGGCGACACGTTCCAGGTCCGAGTCTTCGTCGGAACTGATCCGGTGACTGGCAGGAAGGTGATGCTGACCGGCTCGGCCCACTCGGATGC
>JACDBJ010000158.1 GCA_013695005.1 Pseudonocardiales bacterium | reverse complement strand
CCGTGCCGGCGTACCGGCTGCAGGGTGATCTCGCACGCCAGCTCGGGGGTCAGGCACGCCTGCAGCATCGGCGTCTGCGCCCGCAGCCGCCGGTACTCCGGCAGCGAGCGGCCGGCCTGACGCATGAACCACACCGGGAGTCGCTCCGGGCGCTCACCGCGCGTGGCCTGCAGGAACGGCGACGCGGCGAGGTCACGCCGGGCCGCTGTGCTCGCCGGTGAGGTGGCCAGAAGGTTCGCCATGACGTCTCCATCGTCCCACGGGCCGCTCGGCTTGGTCCGTCGGCGGCGCGCCTGCGCCAGCAGGGCCTGGTGCCGACCTACGCTCGCCCGTCGTGACCGCCCCGCCGAGAGCCAAGCCGCCGCAGCCCGAGTGGCCTGCGGACTTTCGGCGCGCCGTCGCGGCGCTGACGGCGCTGCGGCCCCGCCCCGAGCTCGCCATCGCCGAGCTGGACGCGCCGAGCCGGCTCGCTCCCTACAGCTTCGCGCTCAGCGCCGAGGCGCCGGGAGAGACCCCCGGCCGCCTCGTCTTGCTGCACGACCCGGCAGCACCCGCCGGCTGGGACGGCAGGTTCCGCCTCGTGTGCTACCTGCAGGCCGAGCTGGACGTCGCGCACGCGGGCGACGAGTTGCTACCCGCCGTCGCATGGTCCTGGTTGACCGGAGCGCTGCGGGGCGCAGGTGCGGAGCACCGCGCCCTCGGCGGTACCGTCACCCAGGCGTGCTCGGTGCGTTTCGGCGATATCGGCGGGCCGACCAGGGCTGATGACATCGAGCTCCGGGCGTCCTGGACGCCGGTCGGAGATGATCTACGAACCCACGGGGAGGCGTTCTGCGACCTGCTCGCTACGGCCGCAGGCCTTCCGCCGATCGGACTAGTGGGCTTTACTCCACGGCATATGTGAAACAGAAACGGTGTGCAGGACGAACTACACCAACAGGTGGCCAAGAGACCGCCATACGATGACAACTCACCCGATGAACTTTGCAGCGATGTACTCCACTAGACCGCTTGGAGGGCTACGCTGCGTTTACGACACCTACCTCGGACGTCCCGGTTGTACGGCCAGACGGACGAGGTCCCAAGTGTCGGTCGGGGGGCAAACGCCCGACTCCAGGGAGGTAGTGACGTGGCTGCTGTCGGCCAGGGCACTCCTGTCCGCACCGCGACAAGCGCCGTGTTGGCACCCGCCATGGTCCCGCACCCGCGGGAAGAACTATTCACCGTGCTCGTTGTAGACGACCACCCGCTCTTGCGGGAGGCCATCTCCGCGCGGTTGCGCTCCATGGGCGCGGGAACTGTCCACGAGGCCGCAACGGTCGCCGAGGCGAGAGCGAGGGCACAGGCCAGCGGGCCGTGTGACCTGGCCATACTTGATCTCGGGCTGCCAGACGGCAGCGGACTGGACCTAGTCACCGAGCTGCGCGCGATGGGGTGGAGCAGGCTGGTCGTACTGGCCTCCTCCGACGACCCGTACGCGGTGCGTTCGGCGTTCCAGGCCGGTGCCCAGGCCTACCTGCTGAAGTCGGCATCGCCGGCGATCGTCACCGACGGCGTCAAGCGGGTACTCGACGGTGGGGTCTACGCCGACCCCACGGTGGCACCGCTGCTGGCCACCGGCACCAGGGTTCCGGGCACCGACAACACGCCGCGTGAGCTCTCCGCCCGGGAGGTCGAGGTGTTACAGCTTGTAGCGGACGGCCAGTCCAACAAGGAGATCGGCGAGACGCTGAATCTCTCTGCGCTGACCGTGAAGAGCCACCTGTCCCGGATCGGGCGCAAGCTCGGAACCGGTGACCGGGCGCAGATGGTGGCGCTCGCCATGCGCGCCGGGGTGATCCGCTGATCGAAGCCTCTCCCGTACCGCTACTCAGGCCGCCGGAGGGGGTACCCGCTGTGGTCGCGACCGCAGCGGAGGTTTCCGGGCTGGCGGACGCGATGGCCGCCGGTACCGGACCGGTGGCCATCGACGCCGAGCGGGCGTCCGGCTTCCGCTACTCGGCACGCGCCTACCTGATCCAGCTCCGCCGCGCGGGCGTGGGCACTGCTCTGGTCGACCCGATCCCCGTCGGCGGCGACCTGAGCCCGTTGGTCGCCCCGTTGAACGGCCCGGAGTGGGTGCTGCACGCCGCGAGCCAGGACCTGGCCTGCCTGGCCGAGGTCGGGCTGCGGCCGGCGAACCTGTTCGACACCGAGCTCGCGGCGCGGCTTGCCGGGCTGCCTCGGGTCGGGCTCGGACCACTTGTCGAGCAGATGCTCGGGCTGACGCTGGAGAAGGGCCACGGCGCGGCGGACTGGTCGCGCCGGCCGTTGCCACCCGACTGGCTCAACTACGCCGCGCTGGACGTCGAGGTGCTCCTCGAACTGAGGGACGCGCTCGACGCGCTGCTCACCGAACAGGGAAAGCGGGAGTGGGCGGCGCAGGAGTTCGAGGCCATCCGCACCGCGCCGTCCGCGCCACCGCGGGCCGAGCCATGGCGGCGGACGTCCGGGATCCACCGGGTGCGCCGCGCCCGCCAGCTGGCTGCCGTCCGCGAGC
>JACDBJ010000151.1 GCA_013695005.1 Pseudonocardiales bacterium | reverse complement strand
GGCGCGGTCGCGGCGAAGTCCACCGCCGCGAGGGCGCGCCGAAGGGCTGGTGAGCCCTGCCGATCGTCGGCCATGCTTTGGGTGCACCTGCCTGAGATATATGTATCAGCGTGGCGGGCAGAGGCCTCGTATCTCACGACCCGGCCCGACAAGTCGAGATCGCCGAAACTGGAGAGATCGTCATGCTCCCACCGATGTACCGCTTCGTCCCCGCACGCGCCCCGCGCGGAGCCGCCGCGCCGGCTCGACCAACGTCTGAGCAGTTTCCGCCCAACCTCGAGCCGGCCACCGACTTCGTCATCGGCCAGGTGGACACCGGTTTCGTGCTGCAGGCCGGCGCGCCACATCCGTGGCTGGCCGGGCATCTCAGGTTCGGCGCCGAGGACGTGGATCCGCTCGATGGCGTGACCGCCCTGGACACCGATGGTGGCCTCGACGTCGTGCTGCCCGGTACGGACGGCCTGCTCGACCCTGCCGACGCGCATGGCACGTTCGTCGCGGGGCTCATGGTGCAGCAGGCGCCGCGAGCCGTTGTCCTGATGGGAGGGGTGCTGGACGACTTCCGCGGGGACGACGCGTCGGTGGCGGAGGCGATCACCGCGCTGGCTGCTGCCGGCACCAAGGTGATCACTCTGGCGCTGAGTGGTGGCCCGGATGAGCAACGGCGCCCGGAGCTGCTTGAGGCCGCCATCGGCCAGCTGCCTGCGGACGTCGTGGTGGTTGCCGCGGCGGGCAATCTCGGCACGTCACGGGAGGTCTGGCCGGCGGCGTTCCCCAGGGTGATCGCGGTCGGTGCCGTTGATGCGTCGGTGCCGGTCCGGGCGGGGACGGCGCCGCCACGGGCGGAGTTCAGCAGCTACGGCAAATGGGTCGACGCCTACGCCACCGGCGTAGACGTTCTCGGCCCGTACGTGTCGTTCACCGAGACCGACGGCGACGAGTTCACCGGCTGGGCCAGGTGGAGCGGTACGTCGTTCGCGGCGGCCAAGGTGGCGGGCAAGATCGCCCACGTTGCGATCACCGAGGCGATCTCGGCTCCGGACGCGGCGGAGAAGGTGCTGCAGGGGCCACCAGTGGAGATCGCGGGTATGCCCCCGTGGACATGGAAGCCCTACGTCACGATGGACTAGAGCTCCGCAGTCCCGCCGCCCGACGTGCCCGGCGCAGCGGACGCCGGCTGGCACCGGAGCCGCCGAGGTAGCTCTGGCGCACAGCCGGCAGGTCCGGCAGCTCGATCGGCGGCAGCGGACGCCCGGTCACGCGCGCCAGGATGTGGTCGGCCAGGGCCGGGTTGCGGGCCAGCACCGGACCGTGCAGGTAGGTCCCGATGATGTGCTCGGTCAGCACACCCTCAACCGCGTGCTCTGCACCGTTGCCGACCCCGGTCACCACCTCGCCCAGCGGCGCGAGCCCAGGGCCGAGGGCCGTGGCGCCGCGGTGGTTCTCGAAGCCGGTGAGCATCCCAACCTCGGGCAGGTTGCACTGGACGACCGCCTCCCCGATCGCGCGGGTGCGCCGCGGACTTGTCGTGAGGTCCAGCAGCCCGACGCCGGGATGCTCCCGCCCGTCCGGGTCGGTCATCGACTCGCCCAGCACCTGCATGCCGGCGCACACCGCGAGGGTGACAGCTCGCTCGGCGAGTGCGTCGAGCAGCTTCGGCTTGTCCCGCAGCCACCGGGTGGCGAACTGCTGGGCGCGGTCCTCGCCGCCGCCGAGCAGGTAGATTTCGCAGCTCAGCGGCGGCGCGTCCCGCGCGGTGACGGTGTGCACCGTCACCGCGATGCCGCGCCAGCGCAGCCGCTGCGCGAGCACCGTGGCGTTGCCGGCGTCGGAGTAGGTGCCCAGTACGTCGGGCAGCAGCAGCCCGATCGAGACCTCGCAGGTGGCCGTCATGGGCGCAGCTCCCTGCGCAGCTGGTGAAAAGCCGTGTAGTTGGCCACGACGTCGACCGGGCCGGCGGGAAGGCAGGCGAGGGCGGACGCGAGGTCGGCCGTGGTGCGGTGATCGAGGTCGGCGTAGCTGAGCCTGGCCCCGAGGTCGGCGGCGCGCTCGCCGGTGGCCACCATCGGCCGCGGGGTGATCTGTTCGAACGGCACGTCCCACAACCACGACGTGTCGCGGCCGTCGGCGGCCCTCGCGTTGACGCTCAGCACCAACGGCCGCGGTTCGGTGAGCACGGGGAACGTCTCGACCCAGCCTGCGGGGTTCTTCGCCAGCAGCAGCCGCAGCGTCTGCGACCCGCGCTGCACGGTGGCGTAGCGGCCGGCCACCTCACGCAGCCCGGCGAAGGCGCGCGCCGCGGCGTCGCCGGGTACGCCCAGGGCCTCGACGGCCGCCAGCGCCATCGTGGCGTTGCCGAAGTTGATCCGACCTGGTAGCTGCAAGGACAGCGGCACCGCCCGGCCGGCGGTGTGCGCGACGTCGCCGCACAGCCACCAGCTCGGTTCCGGTCGCCGCAGGCCACAGCGGCAGCTCCAGCCGCCC
>JACDBJ010000122.1 GCA_013695005.1 Pseudonocardiales bacterium | reverse complement strand
ACGCAGGTTCCACAACTGGTACGGCCCGACCGAGACGACAGTGTGCGTCGTCGGCACCGAGCTGTCGGGGACCTGGGACCGTCCGCTGCCAATCGGTCTGCCCCTGGGCCGGTCCACCGCCTATGTCCTGGACGAGCACCTGCGTCCACAACACGCGGGCATACGAGGCCAGCTCTATGTCGGAGGTCCTCAGCTCGCCCGTGGCTACTTGGGCCGACCAGCCCTCACGGCCGAATGCTTCGTGCCAGATCCGTTCAGTGACGAGCCCGGAGCTCGCATGTATGCGACCGGTGATCAGGTCGTCCGGGAGCCCGACGGTCGCCTCACCTTCACGACACGGCTCGACCGTCAGGTCAAGATCCACGGCCAGCGAGTGGAGATCGGCGAGGTCGAGGCGGTGGTGCGCAGCCACCCCGATGTCCTGCACGCTGTCGTCGACGCGCCGCCGGAACGCCAGGAGCTGGTGGCCTACCTGACGCCGCGGTCAGCGCCAGACATCGCAACGCTGCGTCGTTACTGCGCCGATCGGATCCCTGCATACATGGTCCCGACGCGAGCCGTCCGGTGCGAGGAGCTGCCCCTCAACGCATCGGGCAAGGTCGACATCGGGGCGTTGCGGGCGACGGCTTCGTCGCGCTCGGTGCAGGCCACCCGTCCGCTGACAGTCGACGAACGACGGATCGCGCAGCATTGGACCGACGTTCTCGCAGTGGCGTCGCCCGACCCCGACACGAGCTTCTTCGACGTGGGTGGCAGCTCGTTGGCCGCGATGCGCCTGGCAGCCGCTGTACGCGCCGAGTTCGGCCGGGACGTCGCCGTGGGCGACGTCCTGTCCGCGCTGACGATCGCAGGCCTTGCCAGCCGCGTCGTGAACGCCGCACCGGTCGCAGACGACCTACTCACCACGGACAACCCACCGGCGATGTCCCCGACCCAGATGCGGCTGTGGTTGGTCGAACAGCTCGCTCCGAACACGCCGGCTCACAACATCGCGCTCGCCGAGCGGCTGCGTGGGCCCATTGTGGTGGCTGCCTTGAGAGCCGCATTGCGGGCCGTGCTCGACAAACACGACGTACTGCGCTATCGGATCCAGCAGACTGGCGCAGCGCCGCACGTCGATATCGCCCCGCCTGGTGACGTGCCGCTCATGATCGAGGATCTGCGAGACCACCCGCCCGACGACCACGACCGTGCGGTGGCCGCGCTCCTCGAGTCCGAGGCCGCAGCGCCGTTCGACCTGGCAACGGGGCCACTGTGCCGGGCACGTCTGCTGTGCCTTGCGCCCGACGAGCACGTGCTCGCGCTGACCGTCCATCACATGGCATTCGACGGTTGGTCCCAGACGGTATTCGCCCAGGATCTCTCGCGGGCCTACCAGGCCGCGCTCACCGGCGGGACGGCGACCCTCGAGCCGCCGCTGGCCCGGTTCGCCGACTACGTAGCCTGGCTCGGTCGCCGGCAGCTCACCCGGTCAGACGAGCAACTCGCCTGGTGGAGCAAGCACCTCGCCGACTCCAGTTGTGTGCTCGACCTTCCGAGGGACGATCCTCGTCCTCCGGTCCAGCAGTATCGCGGGGCCCGGCGTTCGACGGAGGTCGATGCGCCGACGGCGGCTGCTGTCCGCGCGCTTGCCCGCCGCCTCGACACGACACCTGCGATGATCGTTTTGACCGCGTTCGGCGAGCTGCTCCGGAGGTTGGCCGGACGGGAGGACGTGATCGTCGGTGTTCCCCACGCCGATCGCCGAGATGTCGCTTTCGCGGAACTGGTGGGGCCATGCCTGCACATCCTCCCGCTGCAGCTGCGGGCGACGCAGGACGAGACCTTCGTCGGGCTGGTCCGCCGCACGATCGACGAGATGACTGCCGCGATCGCACACTGCGACGTACCGCTGGAAAGGATCGTCGAAGCCTGCAACGTGCCGCGCGATCTGAGCCGCAGTCCACTTGTCCAGGTGCTGTTCAACGCTTACGACTTCACCAGCGCACATCTGGGACTGCCCGGCTGCACCGCCGAGACGGTCTCCCCAGGGCTCCCCGGATCATTGTTTGACCTCACGCTCTACGTCAGTGATGACGGCGAGCAGCTGACACTTCAGATCGTCTACAACCCCGAGCTCTACTCATCCGCGCGGGTCGATGCGATGACCGATTCGCTGATATGCCTCCTGGGGCAGGCGAGCACCCATCCCGACCGGGCAGCTCGGACTGGTCGTCTTGCGCCATCGGGCGGCATGGTCGCCGCGCTCGAGGCTCGGTCGCCGCGCTGGGATGGCCCGGGCGTCGTCGAGCGCGTACGCAGCCGCGCTACCAGCTCGCCTGACGCTGTGGCCATCGCTGGCGTTGGTGGCCCTCTCACATACCGCGACGTGGAGCGAATAAGGCGTGTCGTCGGCGACGCGCTACGTTCGGCCGACCTCGACGACGGGTGCACCGTCGCCGTCCTGGCAAGCCGGCATGCGTGGCTGCCCGCGATGCTGCTCGGGGTGGCCTCGGCGGGAGCGCGCTGGGCCGTTCTCGACCCGGCCACCCCACCGGCACTGCTGACCCGCCAGGCCGAGGCGGCCGCCGTCCGGGCGCTGCTGTGCTGTCCGGACGTCGATGCGCCGGAGGTGCTCGCGCACCTGCCCCGCCTGACCGCGCACGCCGAATGGTCTCCGTCCGCGCCGGCACTTCCGGATCTGTCCAGCCGTGGCTACGTCTCTTTCACGTCGGGCACGACTGGGACACCGAAGCCGGTCATCACGCCGGAGCGCCCGCTGGCTCACTTCCTCGACTGGTACGTGACCACCTTCGGAATACACAGTGACGATCGCTTTGCCCTGCTGGCGGGCCTGTCCCACGACCCACTGCTTCGTGACGCCTTCGCGCCGCTCGTTGTCGGCGCGCAGCTCGTGGTGCCTGACCGTGAGCGTGTCCGTGATCCCGCGTGGCTCCTTGACTGGTTGCGCAGGGAAGAGATCACGGTGCTGCACCTGACACCGCAGCTGGCAAGTCTGCTGCCCGCCGCAGGGGATGGGCAGCGACTCGAATCCCTTCGCCTCATCGGGCTCGGTGGAGATCAACTTACTGCCGGCGTGGTCGCGCATCTGCGTGCACTGGCACCGGCGGCGCGCATCCTCAACTTCTACGGGACGACCGAGACGCCCCAGGCACACGCGTTCCACGAGGTAGACCGCCACCGGACCGGGACGCTGATCGATGCGAGCCAGCCCATACCGATCGGTCAGGGCATTCGCGGCAGTCGAATCCTCGTGCTCGACGGGAGCGACCGGCTGGCCGGCGTCGGTGAGCTCGGCCAGGTCGTCGTCCGCAGCCGTCACCTCGCCACAGGCTATGGCGACGCCGAACTGACCGCCGAGCGCTTCGGGGCCTACCCGGGGGACGACGATGATCGGCTGTATCGCACCGGAGACCTCGGCCGGTACCAGCCCGACGGCTCGGTCGTCATCGCCGGTCGTCGGGACGACCAGGTCAAGATCCGAGGCTTCCGCGTCGAGCTCGGTGAGATCGTTACGGCGCTCTCTGATCATCCGATGGTGCGCGCTGCGGCGGTGATCCTCGATGACGGCCCGGCAAACGGCGGGGAGCCGGTCCTTCGCGGCTATGTCGTCCCCACCCAACCGGGGCTCGCGGCGGGTGACCTGCTCGACCATGCGCGGGCGCGGCTGCCGGAGTACTCGGTACCCGCCGAGGTGCATGTCATCCCCGCGATGCCGCTCACTGCAAACGGCAAGATCGACCGCGCCAGGCTGCCGCGGCCGGCCCTGCGGCCGGGCGACGCCCTGCGGGCCGGGCCCACCAGCCCAACAGAACAGGTGATCGCCGACGTCTGGCGAGCGGTGCTCCGGACACAGCGGGTCGGGCCGGACGACACCTTCTTCGAGATCGGTGGAAACTCCCTGGCCATCGTGGCCGTCCGGTCACTCCTGTCCGAGCGGCTGGGTCGCGACATCCGGCTGCTCGACCTGTTCCGGTTTCCCTCCATCCGCATGCTTGCCCGGCACCTCGACGGCGGCACCGCCAGCCTCGGTGCCCAGCGCGCGGCCCGCCGAGTCGCCGCCCGCCGGACTCGTCGCCGGCCCCTCGAGCGCCACAGTCAGCCCGACATTGTCGATCCAGTCCGAGAACAGCGGAGATGGGACCAGCCATGAACCCGACAGCGCACGAGCAGCAATCAACGGTCGAACCGATTGCGATCGTCGGGCTGTCCTGCCGCGTACCTGGGGCGGGTGATGCGTCGCAGTTCTGGGACAACCTGGTCAATGGCGTGGAGTCGCTCCGCCACTACACCCGGGAGGAACAGCGTGCCGCCGGCGTGCCCGAGCACATGCTCGACGACCCCAACTTCGTGCGTGCCGCCATGGTCGTCGATGACTACGACAGGTTCGACGCGGCCTTCTTCAACATGTCGCTGCGCGAGGCCGAGCTCCGAGATCCACAACACCGCTTGTTCCTTGAGCTCGCGCACACCGCGCTCGAGGACGCCGGATACGACCCGACCCGCTATTCCGGCGACATCGCCGTCTACGCGGGCGTTGGGTCGGACGTCTACCAGTGGGTGAACATCCGGAGCAACCCCCACGCGTACGCGTCGGCCGGTTGGCTTGCGGTCATGGTCGGCAACCACTCCGACTACTGCGCCACACTCGCGTCCTACAAGCTCGACCTGACCGGTCCGAGCTACACGTTGCACACGGCGTGCTCCACCTCACTGGTGGGTGTGCACATCGCGTGCGAGGCGCTGCGCAATGGCGAGTGCGACATCGCGCTGACCGGTGCGGCGACGATCGAGGTGCCCGCCGGGCATGGGTATGTGTTCGACGAGAACGGCATCACCTCGCCCGACGGACACTGCCGCGCCTTCGACGCGGAGGCTGGCGGCACCATCTGGGGCAGCGGCGGCGGCGTGGTCGTGTTGAAGCGCTTGGCTGACGCGCTGGCGGACGGCGACCACGTGCGAGCGGTGGTCCGGGGCAACGCGATCAACAACGACGGTGCCAGGAAGGTCGGGTTCTCAGCACCGAGCACAGAGGGGCAGGCCGCCGTCATCGCCCAGGCGCTCGGCGTCGCCGACATCGATCCCCGGACGGTGACCTACGTCGAGGCCCATGGCACCGGCACCGCACTCGGCGATCCCATCGAGGTCGAGGGGCTGTCCACGGTCTACCAGCAGGACACTGATGACCGTGGATGGTGTGGCATCGGTTCGGTCAAGACGAACATCGGCCATCTCGGTCAGGCGGCGGGGATCGCCGGCCTGATCAAGACGGTGCTCGCCCTGGAGCACGGGCTCCTGCCGGCGAGCTTGCACTTCCAGCAGCCCAACCCCAAGATCGACTTCTCCAGCACCCCGTTCTTTGTGAACGCAAGCCTGAAGACCTGGGACGCCAACGGCATGCCGCGTCGAGCTGCTGTGAGCTCGTTCGGAATCGGCGGTACCAACGCCCACCTCGTCCTGGAGGAGGCGCCGAGCCCCTCGGAGCTGGCGCCCGACGAACGTCCGGTCCAGCTCCTGCAGGTCTCAGCCCGCACAGAGGCCGCCCTCACAACGTTGCGGCAACGGTTGGCCACCGACCTGTCCGAGCGGACTGACCTCGAACTGGCGGACGTCGCGTACACGCTGCGCACCGGTCGGCGACAGATGAAACGGCGCGCCGCCGTCGTGGCCCGCGACATCACCGAGGCCGCCGCGGCGCTCACAGACCCCGAGCGGCTCATCACGGGGATGGCTGGTGCGCGGGCGCCGCAGCTCGCGTTCCTCTTCTCCGGGCAGGGTTCGCAATACGCGGGGATGGGAGCCGACCTCTATCGCACCGAACCGGTCTTTCGCGAGGTGATCGACACCTGCGACGCCATCCTGCGCGACGTCGCCGGCCACGACGTGAGCAGCCTGCTCCTCGCCGAAGGCGAGGCCAAGACGCACCATGACGATGCTCTGCGCCAGACCGCGAACACCCAACCCGCCCTCTTCGCCGTGGAATACGCCCTGGCCGAGCTATGGCGTTCGTGGGGGGTCCGGCCCGACGCGATGGTCGGCCACAGCATCGGGGAATACGTCGCCGCGACCGTTGCCGGCGTTTTCACGCTGCCGGACGCCCTGCGCCTGGTCAGCGCGCGTGGACGGCTGATGCAAGGGATGCCCGCGGGATCGATGCTCGCCGTGCATACAGACGTCGCGGACGTGCGACGCCGGATGCCTGATGGCCTCGCGGTCTCCGTCGTCAACGGACCGGGCACCTGTGTCGTCGGC
>JACDBJ010000087.1 GCA_013695005.1 Pseudonocardiales bacterium | reverse complement strand
GATCACCTTGTCGTCGCGCGCCGGCTGCGGGCGGGTGTCCCGCGCCGCCAGCAGCGCTCCCCGGGCTCGCTCCCAGCGCGCAGCGTCGTCCGGGTCGGCGGGCAGCTGCAGCGTCGAGCTGCCGTGCTCGAACGTGCCCTCCGGCGTCACCGTGAGCAGCCCCGCCGCCCACTCGCCGTCCTGCGCACCGAGCACCTCGACGAGCTGTGCCGGCGTCCACGCATAGGTCAGTCCCTCGACGCCGTCGGTGTCGGCGTCCAGCGCGGACGCGAACCCGCCATGCTCAGTCCGCAGGTCCCGCAGCAGGAACGCCGCGGTGTCTTGCGCGACCCGCAACGCAAGCGCCGCCTCGGTACGGCGGCCGAGGTGGGCGTACACCCGCAGTAGCAATGCGTTGTCGTAGAGCATCTTCTCGAAGTGCGGCACCACCCACTCCGCGTCCACGCTGTAGCGGGCGAACCCGCCGGCGAGCTGGTCGTACATGCCGCCGCGGGCCATCCGCTCGCAGGTCAGCCCTACGACCTGCAGGCTCCGCGGCGAGCCGGTGCGCTCGAACTGCCGTAGCAGGAACTCCAGCACCATCGACGGCGGGAACTTCGGGGCGCCGCCGAACCCGCCGTTGCGCGGGTCGACCTGGCCGGCGAGCAGCTCGGCGGCCTTGTCCAGCTCAGCAGGCGTCACCTCGGCCGCCGCCGGACCGGCATCGGCGGCCTGCGCCAGCTTGGCCGCGATGCGGCTCGCGCCGTCACGGACCCGGTCACCCTCGTCCCGCCACACGTCGGTGATCGCGCCGAGCAGCTGCGGGAACCCGGGCAGCCCATGCCGCGGCTCGGGCGGGAAATAGGTGCCGCAGTGGAACGGCTGCCCCTCCGGGGTCAGGAAGCAGGTCATCGGCCAGCCCCCGTGCCCGGTCATGGCCTGGGTGGCCGTCATGTACACCGCGTCGATGTCCGGCCGCTCCTCGCGGTCGACCTTGATCGCCACGAAGTCGGAGTTCACCTGCGCGGCGATCTTCTCGTCGGAGAACGACTCGTGGGCCATCACGTGGCACCAGTGGCAGGCCGCGTAACCCACGGACAGGAGCACAGGCACGTTGCGTCGCCTGGCCTCGTCGAAGGCCTCGGTGGACCACTGCCACCAGTCGATGGGGTTGTCGGCGTGCTGGAGCAGGTACGGGCTGGTCGCCTCGGCGAGCCGGTTGGGCATGAGCCCAGCCTGTCAGCTCGGCTCGCCCCCGGCATCCTTTCGCCGCCGGGGCTTGACGCGCTGGCCCGGGCCCGGGTCGTCGAAGCTCTCGGGCACCTTGCGCAGGTGCTTGCTCATCGAGCGGATCAGCAGCACGAGCGCCACGCCGAGCAGCAGGATCAGCACCAGCGCGATCGGCGAGGACTTGCCGTACTCCTCACCGCGGTCCTGGTCCGGGGATGGCGCGGGCGTGGGCTGGGCGACTCCGGACAGCGCGACAGCCGAGCCAGGCGCGGCGTCGCCGTACAGCGAGACGATCACGCCTTCACCCGCTCGGTGACCCCGGCGAACAGGTCGTCCTCCGGGGTCGTGCTGTCCACAAGGGAGCGCACGAGCTCGTAGTCCTCGGTCGGCCACAGCTCGGCCTGCAGCTCGGTCGGCACCTGGAACCAGCGGCCTGTCGGGTCGACCTGGGTGGCGTGCGCGATCAACGCCTTCTCCCGCACCGCGAAGTACTCGCCGCACTCGACGCGAGTGGTGATCCTCTGGCCCGAGTCGTTCGGGTCTTCTTTCCAGTTCTCCAGCCACTCGGCGTACGGCGACTCCAACCCGCGGGCGAGCAGACCCTCGTGCATGGTGACCAGCCGGCTGCGGAAGTAGCCGTGCGAGTAGTAGAGCTTCAGCGGCTGCCAGGGCTCGCCGGCGTCGGGGAACCGGTCCGGATCGCCGGCCGCGTCGAAGGCCGCGACCGAGACCTCGTGGCAGCGGATGTGGTCCGGGTGCGGGTAGCCGCCGTTCTCGTCGTAGGTCACCACAACGTGCGGGCGGAACTCGCGCATGAGCTTGACCAGCGGTTCCGTGGCTTCCTCGAGGTCCACCAGCGCGAAGCAGCCATCCGGCAGCGGTGGAAGCGGATCACCTTCTGGCAGGCCGGAGTCGACGAAACCGAGCCAGGCGTGCTGCACGCCGAGGATCTCGGCGGCCCGCGCCATCTCGACCCTGCGCACCGCCACCATGTCGGCGATGATCTCCGGCCTGTCCATCGCCGGGTTCAGGATGCTGCCCCGCTCACCACCTGTGCAGGTGACCACCATGACCTCGTGGCCCTCGGCCACGTAGCGGGCACTGGTGGCCGCACCCTTGCTCGACTCGTCGTCGGGGTGTGCGTGCACCGTCATCAGCCGGAACTGCCCCGCCGCGTCTGTTGCCATCGGTACTTTCGCCATTCCTCTCGCTCACCATCCGCCGCTGCGCGCAGCCCGCGCTGATTCTCCCGGCGACGCCGGGCTGCGCTCTCGGCAGGTATCAACGCTCGGACCGCCCGGCGTTCTTCCCGTCACGCCTCGGCAGCCGTTGCCGATCACGTCCCGCCGAGCCGAGCCGTTCGGCCAAGCGGCTTAGCTGCGGTGATGCCGGGGCGGGAACCTTCGGGCCGGATCGACCGTTCGTCGAAAGAGGCGCGCTGAACCGCAGGCACCGTGTTACCGTTGCCGTCGCACGGCCCGGGTCGGGTCGTGTTTTTCCATCTTGAGGGGCAGCGCCGCCCGGGAGGAGCTGGCCCCCGCGTCCGCGGGGACTGCCCGTGATCTTGCGGGGTCTGGACGGTTGGAGGACTGATGACGGTGACTGACAACATGGTGACCTGGCTGACCCAGGAAACCTACGACCGGCTCAAGCACGAGCTCGACGAGCTGATCGCGAATCGGCCAGTCATCGCCGCAGAGATCAACGCCCGGCGCGAGGAAGGCGACCTGCGGGAGAACGGCGGCTACCACGCCGCGCGCGAGGAGCAGGGCCAGCAGGAAGGCCGGATCCGACAGCTGCAGGAGCTGTTGCGCTCGGCCCAGGTCGGCACCGCTCCCACCGACAACGACACCGCGCAGCCCGGCATGGTGCTGACCGTCCGGTACGACGACGACGATGTCGAGCAGTTCCTGCTCGGCTCCCGCGAAGAGGGCAGCCACGGCGACCTCGAGGTGTACTCGTCGCACTCACCGCTCGGTGCGGCCATCCTCGGCGCGAAGGTCGGCGAGACCCGCTCCTACCAGCTGCCCGACGGCGGCACGATGAAGGTCACGCTGGAGGCTGCGGAGCCGTTCCACGGCTGACGCCGCTGCAGTTCGTCACGCTGGCTCGACGGCGTGCCCGGCCGCGCCAAGTGCCTCCACCAGCTCGGTGCAGTGCTTCTCGCCGCGCGTCTCCAGGCTCAGGGCCACGTCCACGTCCCCGAACGGCAGCGCGCCCGACACCCGGGAGTGAGCCACGTCCACGACGTTGGCGCCGAGCGACCCGATCAGCGTGAGCAGCCCGGCCAGTGCGCCGGGACGGTCGGCGATGCGGACCCGCAGCGAGAGGTAGCGCGACGCGGCGGCAAGGCCGTGCTGGGTCACGTGCACCAGCTGCAGCGGGTCGACGTTGCCGCCGGAGAGCACGCACACGACCGGCGGGGTGAACCGCCCCGGTGTGGTCAACATCGCCGCCACGCCCGCGGCGCCCGCCGGCTCCACGACGAGCTTCGCGCGCTCGAGGCAGTGCAGCAGCGCCTGTGACATCGCGTCCTCGCCCACCGCGAGGATCTCGTCGACGTACTCGGCAACCAGATCGAACGGCACTACTCCCGGCCGGGCCACGGCGATGCCGTCGGCGATCGTCTGGCACTCCGGCAGCTCGACGGGCTTGCCGGCCAGCAGCGAGGCCGGCCAGGCCGCGGCCCCTTCGGCCTGCACGCCGACGATCCTGGCGTCCGGGACGAGGCTCTTGACGGCCACTGCGACGCCGGCGAGCAGACCGCCGCCGCCGGTGGGCACGATCACCGTGCCGGCGTCGGGCACCTGCTCGACGATCTCCAGGCCGACCGTGCCCTGCCCGGCGACGATGTCCGGGTGGTCGAAGGGGTGGATCAGCACCGCGCCGCTGGCGTCGGCGAAACCCGACGCGGCGGCGAGGCTCTCCTCCAGGTCGGCGCCGACGAGGCGCACGTCAGCGCCGTAGCCGCGGGTGGCCTGCACCTTGGGCAGCGCGGCTCCCTCGGGCATGAAGACGGTCGCCGTGCAGCCCAGCAGGCTGGCCGCCAGCGCCACCCCCTGCGCGTGGTTGCCCGCACTTGCGGCGACGACACCCTGCGCACGCTCGTGCTCGGACAAGCAGAGTATTCGCAGGTAGGCGCCTCGGATCTTGAACGAGCCGGTGCGCTGCAGGTTCTCGCACTTGAGCCAGACAGGGCCGCCGACGAGCTGTTCGAGCGCCCTGGAGTGCGCGACCGGCGTGCGGCGGACGACACCGGCCAGCCGGTCCCGGGCGTCGCGCACCCGAGTGAGATCGACGCGCCAGCCAGCGTCCTCCATCGGAGCATCCTCGCATCGCGGCGGGTAACCTCACAGCCAGACGATGGGGGAGGTCGGATGCTGCGGGTTCGGTCGGCGTCTGGCGCCTTGCCTGTGATCGTGTCAGCGCTGGTCGCCGCGGGGCTGCTCACCGGCGCCGCAGTCGCGGTCCAGTCGGCGGGCTGCGACGACCCAGGCCGCTACGTCCTCCGGCAGGGCGGTTACGAGCTGGTCGGCGGATGCCTGGAGCCGGGCGACCTGCCTGTCCCGCCGCAGACGCAGACACCGGCGCCGGGCACCGACGCCGCGATCCGCAACTGAGCGCGCGTCAGCACCGCAAGATCGCCGCGAGCGTCACACCAGCGTCGTCCGCTGCGCCACCCGTAGGCCGCCGCACTAGACCGCGAGGCCGTCCAGGGCGGAGAGCAGATCGTCGATCAGGTCGTCGGCATCCTCGATGCCCACCGACAGCCGCACCAGCTCCGCGGGCACCTCCAGCGCCGACCCGACCACCGACATGTGGGTCATCCGGCCCGGGTGCTCGATCAGCGACTCCACACCGCCGAGCGACTCGGCCAGGGTGAACAGCCGCGTCCGGGCGCACAGCTCCAGCGCGGACTGCTCGTCGCGCAGCACGATCGAGACCATCCCGCCGAAGCGGCGCATCTGCTTGGCGGCCACCTCGTGCCCCGGGTGCTCCGGCAGCCCCGGGTAGAGCACCCGCT
>JACDBJ010000065.1 GCA_013695005.1 Pseudonocardiales bacterium | reverse complement strand
CGGTCGACGAGCTGCTGCCGATGGTCCGCGCGGTCAGCCGCGCCGCCAAGCGTGCGCTGGTCGTCGCTGACCTGCCCTTCGGCAGCTACCAGACCAGCCCCGAGCAGGCGCTGGACACCTCGGTGCGGTTCATGAAGGAGGGCGGCGCGCACGCCGTCAAGCTGGAAGGCGGGCAGCGGTTCGCCCCGCAGATCGAGATGATCACCAGTGCGGGCGTGCCGGTGATGGCGCACCTCGGTTTCACGCCGCAGAGCGAGCACGCGCTGGGCGGGTACCGCGTGCAGGGTCGCGGTCAGGCCGGCGAACACCTGATCGAGGACGCGCTCGCGGTGCAGGCCGCGGGAGCGTTCGCCGTCGTGCTCGAGATGGTCCCCGCAGACGTCGCCAAACGCGTCACCGCCGAGCTCACGATCCCCACGATCGGCATCGGCGCCGGGCCGGACTGCGACGCCCAGGTGCTGGTGTGGACGGACATGGCAGGGCTGAACCGGGGCCGGACGCCCCGGTTCGTCAAGCGGTATGCCGACCTCGGTGGGACGTTGCTGGCGGCCGCCGAGGCGTTTGCCGACGACGTCCGCGGCGGCACCTACCCCGACGCGGAGCACTCCTTCAGCTGAACCGGGCCGCGTTCCCGCATCGTTAGCTCAGCTTGCGCGGCTTGCGCTCGGGATAGTCGTCCGGCTGGCCGGTAGCCGGATCCCCCGGCGCGAGCGACAGCGTGGACGGCTCGCTGCTCGGCAACGCCCACTGGCGGGCCCAGTCAACGTGCATGGCCGTGCCGTTGGGGGCGTTGCCGAAGTAGTCCAGCTGGATGCACAGATGCATCGGCCGCGGCGGGAACGCGGCGGCATCGGTTGTCTCGAACCACTTCGTGCCATTGACGTAGGCGATCATGTGGTCGGGTGTCCACTCCAACGCCCACGCCGTCCATTGGGTGGCGTCGTGCTGCACGCCACCGGAGAGTTGCTGGTTGTCCTCGCCGTAGTGCAGGAAGAACTCCGCGCCCTCCCGGTCCGGCGACGAGATCTCCATGAAGTCGATCTCCCCGCCCACCGGCCAGTCCTCGGCATTGGGCCACAGCAGCATGACAGCGTTCAGCCCACCCTCGGCCTTGTCGGACTTCAGGCACGTCTCCCAGCGCCCGTAGCGCTGGCCGGGGTGCCAGCTCATTGCGGCGGTCGTGCCGTCTGCGGTGGAGGTCAGGGTGGCCACACCGGCGGCGACAGACACCTGTTTGGGGTCCCGGATGCCGGCGCCGTTGTGCCCCGGCTCGGGTCCGTACGGATGCCAGTCGCGGTCCAGTCCGGCCGTGAAGTGCGACTCCCGCTGCGGGTTTCCCCAGTTGAGCTGCGCCGCGGCCGTGGCCCCGCACTTGGACGGATCGGGCTGAGCGGTGGTAGTAGAGGTGGCCGGGTCGGGTGGCGGGACCTGAGCAGGCACGCTCGAACAGCCGATCATCACCAACGTCGTCACGAGCAGCGCGGGTACCGTTCGGCGACCCACCGGTACCCGCATCGACGACCCTATTCTTCCTTATACGGCGCGCCCCTCCGTCTCGGCGGCGTCACCGACGGACACTATCTCATGGGCGCCGGCCCGGTCGTGGCCGGCCGGCCTCGACACGCGCCATGTCCCACTATCGAGACCGCTACTCTCGCGGCGTGAGCGATGTGGAGCCGCCCGTCGAACCCGAGCGCCTGCGGGCCTCCGACGCCGACCGGCAGCGCGTCGCGGACGTGCTGAGCGCAGCTACAGCGGAAGGCCCGGCTCGGCCTCGACGAGTTCGGCGAACGATTCGACGCCGTGTACGCCGCGAAGACCCTCGGTGAGCTGGTGCCGATCACCAGCGATCTGCCCGTGAGCGGCGCGGTGACAGGGCCGCTGCGAGCGTCCGGCGACGGCAGCGGATCCCCGTCGACGATCGCGGTGTTCGGCGGCACGGAACGCACCGGCGAGTGGCAGATTCCGGCCGTGCACCGGGTCCGCGCCGTGTTCGGGGGCATCCGGCTCGACCTTCGCCAGGTCCGGCTGAGCGCGCCGGTGACCACGATCCAGATCATCGCGGTGATGGGCGGCGTCGAGATCACGGTGCCCGAAGGCGTCACGGTCGAGATCGAGGGCAACGCGGTGATGGGCGGCTTCGAGCGCAGGGCCGCCGGGCACGGTCCGCCCGGTGCGCCGGTCATCCGCATCACCGGGCACGCCGTGATGGGCGGCGTGGACGTCAAGCGGGGCACGCGGTGAGCGGCGACGTCGAGCCACGCGACATCCGGGTATCCGACGCAGAACGTGAGCATGCCGGCAAGCTGCTGCAGCGCGCCGTGGGCCAGGGTCGGATCACCCTGACCGAGTTCGACGAGCGGATGGGCACAGCGATGGCCGCGCGCACCCGTGGCGAGCTTAACCAGGTCCTGGCCGACATCCCCGGTGCGGTGTTGCAACCCGCTGCCGCCAAGGACGTCGTCCGGCTGCGCAGCGGCATGGGCGACATCAAGCGTCGAGGCCACTGGCTGGTGCCGCCAGTTGTCGAGGTGTCCACGACGATGGGTGACGCCGTCCTCGACTTCACCCAGGCAGAGTTCAGCTCCGCGTCGACCACGATCGAGCTGGGCATCTCAGTCGGATCCCTGGTGCTGGTCGTGCCGCCCGGGGTTGTCGTGGACTCCGATGAGGTTCGCGTCGGCGTCGGCGACCTGAAGGACCGCACGGACGCGGACCCGGAGATCATCCAGCACCGGATCGTCCTACGGGGCAGGCTGGGGATGGGCGACGTCCGGATCCAGCATCCGCGATCATGGCGCTTCGGACCGCTGACCGTGCACAGCCCCTGGCGGCTCAGCTGGGGGCGCTGAGCGTCACCCCCTACTCGACGGCGAACGTCACCTTGCGGGCCTCGGGATCGGCCTGCACGAGCCGAACGGCGAGCCGCGCACCGGCGCGCAGCGGGCCGGCGCACGGACCGAGCACCGGCGGGTCGAGCACGAACACCTCGCCGCTCTCCCCCGCGGCCGCCTCGGCGAGCACCACGGCGTCGAACCTCTCGCCGACCCTCCCGGCCAGCGCGACCGCCTCGGTCAGGTCGAGGCAGGCACGGTCGACCTTCGCAGCCAGTGCATCGGAGCTGGCCATTGTCGAGGGCAGCTCGGGCAACGCCGCCCTTAGCCACGCGGGCACCTCGACGCCGGCGGTGGCGGCGAGGCACACCTCGGTGCCGAAGCGGTCCACGAGCCGCCGCAGCGGTGCAGTGACATGCGCGTACGGCGCCCCGATGCCGGCGTGTCCGGTGTGCTCCGGTGCCACTCGTTCGCCGCCGAGGGCCAGGTATCCGGCGCCGCGCAGCAGCCGGGTCGCGGCCCGCAGCAGGGCCAGTGCACGCGGCGCAGAACGGTCCAGACCGGACAGCACCTGCGCCGGCGGAGCACCGGCCGGCCAGTCCACACCCAGGCTGAGGGCGGTGCGGCGCAGCTCGACCACCGCGTCGGGCGGCGGCGCCGGCAGGGTCCGCAGGACACCGACCCCGGCGTCCAGCATGATCTTGGCGGCGCACATGCCGGTGAGCAGCGAGATCTCGGCGTTCCACGCCTCGACGTCCACCCGGTGGCGCAGCACGACCGACCACCCGCCGTCGCCGTCCGGCTGGACCTCCTGCTCGGGCAGCTCCAGCTCGATCGCCCCGCGCGCCACCGCGGCGGCCCGGCGCAGCGGCCCGAGCTCTGGCAGCGCCACCAGCGCGGGGTGCAGCCGCCCGGCCTCCAGGTCGGCCTGCACGCCGGCGTAGTCCAGCTGCGCCCTGGACCGGACCACGGCGCGGCGCACTTCGACGTCGGTCGGCTCGCCGGCGACGTCGAGGTCGATCCGCCACAACACCGCGGGACGCGGCCCGTCGGGCAGCAGGCTCGCGGCGTCCTCGGACAGCACGGGAGGGTGCAGCGGCACCGAGGCGTCGGGCAGGTAAATCGTCTGCCCCCGGCGGCGGACCTCGGCGTCCAGTGCGCCGCCCGGCGCGACGACCGCACCGAGATCGGCGATCGCGTAGTGCACGCGGAAGCCCTCGCCGCGCCGGGTGACCCCGACGGCCTGGTCGAGATCCTTGGAGCCGGGCGGGTCGATCGTCACCAGCTCGATGTCGGTGGCGTCCAGGCGTTGGCCGGGCGGATGTCCTGCGGCGGCCCGCTCCGCCTCGGCGAGGACGTCGGCGGGGAAGCCGGTCGGCAGCTCGAACTCGGCCCGGATGACGTCGAAGTCGGGCTGCGGGGGTGCCACGCCAGCCGATGATGCCACCGCCGGCCGCGAGCGGGTCAGCGCGCCTGGGTGGCCACCCTGATGCCGAAGCCGACCAGCACCACGCCCGCGAGCCGCTGGATCCGCACCTGCACCGCGGGCCGCCGCAGCCACCCCGCCCCGCGCGCGAACAGCCACAGCAGCACGGCGAACCACAGCGCCGTCTCCACGACGAACAGCACCCCGAACAGCAACGAGGTCGCCACCGCCGGTGCGCCGGTCGGCAGGAAAGCGGGCAGGAACGCCACGAAGAACACGCCGATCTTCGGGTTGAGCAGGTTGCTGGCCAAACCCGTGAGGAAGTTGTGGCCGCGTCGGGGTGCCGGTGCGGCGTCCGCGGAGCGAGCCACCGACGGCGTACGGGCGAAGATGCTCGTCAGCCCGAGCCACACCAGGTACGCAGCGCCGGCGTAGCGCAGCACGTCGTAGCCGATCCGGCTGGCGGCCAGCAGCGCCGTCAGGCCGAGAGCGGCCACCACGGCCCAGGTCAACAGCCCGGTCAACACGCCGAGAGCCGTCGCCGATCCCGAGGCTCGTCCGCCGCGCATCGTGTTGCGCAGCACGAGCAGGCTGTCCGGGCCTGGGGCGATGATCACGATGGTGGCGGCCGCGACGAAGGCGATCAGGCTGCTGGTCACGCCTCGCACGCTACGGCGCTGCACCGGCGCGGCCGAACTGAACCGATTCCGGCGAGGGCGGCGCCACCGTCCGGTCCTCCGGCACCGGCGGCTCGGGCGCGGTCCGCGCCGACATGCAGAGCGACGGCAACCTCGTGCTCTACAAGGAGTCGGGCGAGGCAGCGTGGGACTCCGAGACCGACAACCACCCCGGCGCGTCGTTGACGCTGCCAGCAGCTGATCATTCCGTAGCCGCCGGCAGTTCCTTACTGCTTGGCCTCGACCGCGACATCGCGGGCACGGATGGCGTCGAAGATCCCGTCGGCGTCCCAGCTCTGCTCGAACTCGTCGATCAGGGTGCCCGCGGTGTCGAGGTCGAGCATCGCGACGCGCGTGGCGTCCTCCACCTGGACGAAGTAGCGGGTGAACGTGGGGCGCCCGGCGCCGCGGGGAACCGAACCCGGTTGAATCTTGTCGACGTGGACCTTCGCCGCAACTCCCTGGTCGGCTGCCGCTCCCATGCTGGCGCGCTCGGTGATCTCGGTCGCCAACCGGTTGGCGTCGTCTACGAGCATGTGCGGTCTCCGTTCCGTGAGGCCGGCGGCGCGGCCAGTGGCTAGCCTGCCAGGCTGTCCGCGGCCGGGCTAACCGGCATGGTCAGCAACGATCCGCCGCTGTGATCATGCCGACCGACAGCACCGATCGCGGAGCAGGCCCGGGCGCGCCGAACGAGAAACCAGGGCCCCAGCTGCGGCCTAGTAGCGTGCCGGTTGTGGGCACGGACGTGTCAACCCTGGACGCCGAGACCGCGGCGCTCGCGCGTCGGCTGGCGGCGCTGGGTGCCAGCGGACGGTCGACCGTCTTTCGGATGTCGCGCTGGAGCGAGCGGCTGATGGACTGGGCGATGGCGCGCCCGGGGTTCAAGTCCCAGCTCTTCCGCTTCGTCGACGTCTTCCCCGCCCTGGACGGGGCCGACGACATCGCACGGCACGTGGCCCAGTACTTCGACGGTGTCGACGTCCCGCGGATCCTCGACCGCGGCATCGACGTCGCCGACTACCTGCCGTTCGGCCACGCCGTCGAGGCGAGCGTGGCGCGCCGCAACATCCTGCGGATGGCCAAGCAGTTCATCGCCGGCTCGACGCCGTCGGACGCGGTGCCCGGACTGGAAGCGCTGTGGCGCACCGGCTCGGCGTTCACCTGCGACCTGCTCGGCGAGAAGACCGTCGTCGCCGCCGACGCCGACCGCTACGCCGCCCGGGTCGCCGAGCTGATCGACACCCTGGCCGACGCCGCCGCGCACTGGCCGCCGGACGACCACCTCGAACGCGACGACCGCGGCCCGATACCCCGCACCAACGTCTCGATCAAGCCGACCGCGCTGGCGACGCACTACCACCCGCTGGCCGCCGAGCTGGGCATCGCCGAGGCCAAAGAGCGGATCCGGCCGCTGCTGCGGCTGGCGCGGCGCCGGGGCACGTTCGTCAACTTCGACGCCGAGCACCACGACGTCAAGGACCTCACGCTGCGGCTGTTCACCGAGCTGCTCAGCGAGGACGAGTTCGGCGACTTCGAGGCCGGCATCGTCGTGCAGGCCTACCTCAGGACCGCCCGCGAAGACCTCGGCCGGTTGATCGCGTTCTCCGCCGCCCGGCCGCGGCCGATCACGGTGCGGCTGGTCAAGGGCGCCTACTGGGACACCGAGACCGTCCATGCGCAGGCCCAGGGCTGGCCGGTGCCGGTGTTCGAGCGCAAGGCGGAGACCGACGCGAGCTACGAGGCGTGCGTGCGGCTGCTGCACGACCACCACGGCGAGGTGCGCGCGGCGTTCGGCAGCCACAACCTGCGCAGCCTGGCCTACGCGGTCAGCTACGCGCGGTCGCGGCAGATCCCGGACACCGGGTACGAGGTGCAGCTGCTGTACGGGATGGCCGAGCAGGTGCATGCGGCGATCAAACGCTCCGGCCTGCGGCTGCGGGTGTACGCCCCGGTCGGCGACCTCGTGCCGGGGATGGCGTACCTGGTGCGACGGCTGCTGGAGAACACCAGCAACGAGAGCTTCGTACGGCACCGTTTCGCCGAGGGAAAGGCGCTGGAGGAGCTGATCGCGGCACCGGACGTCGGCGAGCTGCCCGATCCGCCACCACCGGCCCGCCGCGACCACACCGACCCGCAGCGGCCGTCGCCGTACCTGCCGGAGCCGGTGCGCGAGTGGCACCGCGACGACGTCCGGCAGCGCTTCGCCGAGGC
>JACDBJ010000050.1 GCA_013695005.1 Pseudonocardiales bacterium | reverse complement strand
ACGGTGTTCTCGGACAGGGCGACGGCGGTGTCGTCCTCGATGGAGATGTGGTTGTCGTCGTAGATCACGATGAGGTTGCCGAGCTCCTGACGCCCGGCAAGGGAGGACGCCTCGGAGGTGACGCCTTCCTCCATGTCACCGTCGGAGGCGATCACGTAGATGAAGTGGTCGAACGGGCTCTCGCCGGGCGCGGCGTCCGGGTCGAACAGGCCGCGCTCGTAGCGCGACGCCATCGCCATCCCGACCGCGGAGGCCACCCCCTGACCCAGCGGGCCGGTGGTGATCTCGACGCCGGGGGTGTGCCGGTGCTCCGGGTGTCCCGGGGTCTGGCTGTCCCAGGTCCGCAGCCGCTTGAGGTCGTCGAGCTCCATGCCGTACCCGGACAGGAACAGCTGGATGTAGAGGATCAGGCTGGCGTGGCCGGCCGAGAGCACGAAGCGGTCGCGGGCGATCCAGTTCGGGTCCGACGGGTCGAAGCGCATGACCCGCTGGAACAGCGCGTAGGCCAGCGGGGCGAGGCTCATCGCGGTGCCGGGGTGGCCGTTGCCGACCTTCTGCACGGCCTCGGCGGCGAGCACCCGGATCGTGTCGACGGCGCGGGTGTCCAGCTCGGTCCAGTCCTGCGGCACGTTCGGCGTCGTCAGCTCTGCGATCTCGTCGGTGGCGGTCACAGCAGTTGTGCTCCTGAACTGTTAGGGACGCCTGATGCCTGAGGGGCTCTGAACGGGACAGAGCCAGCCTAGCTCTCCCGGCGGCGTCGGCCGGATCATGGGGTTCGCCGGTCAACAGGGGTCTACCCGCTGCCCTGCGCGGGGACACCTGCGGGTTACCATCGCGTGGGTAGCACCGCTTCCGAATCCCCCGAGCGAGGTAACAACTGGTGAGCGCGGCCAGCGTGTCTGCGCCTGTGGCCGCACCGCCGCGCCGGGCGGTCGACGTGCTGCGGTCCTACCTCGCGCTCACCAAGACCCGCATCATCGAGCAGCTGCTCGTCGTGACCGTGCCGGCGATGTTCCTCGCCGAGCGCAGGTGGCAGGGCGGCACGCTGCCCTCGGCGTGGCTGGTGGTGGCCGTGCTGGTGGGCGGCGCGATGGCCGCGGCCAGCGCGCACGCGCTGAACTGCGTGCTCGACGCCGACATCGACGCGCTGATGAAGCGCACCAGGCGCCGTCCGCTGGTGCGCGACGAGGTACCGCGAGTGCATGCGCTGGTGTTCGGGCTGGTGCTCGGTGCGGCGAGCGCCGTGTGGCTGGGCCTGACCACGAACTGGCTGGCCGCAGGGCTGTCAGTGGCGGCGATCGCCTTTTACGTGCTGGTCTACACGCTGCTGCTCAAGCGACGCACCTCACAGAACATCGTCTGGGGCGGCGCCGCAGGGTGCATGCCGGTGGTCATCGGCTGGGCCGCTGTGACCGGCAGCCTGGCCTGGCCTGCGCTGGTCATGTTCGGGGTGATCTTCTTCTGGACGCCGCCGCACTTCTGGGCGCTGGCCATGCGCTACCGCGAGGACTACGCCGCGGCCGGCGTGCCGATGCTGCCGGTGGTGGCGACGCCGGTGCAGGTGTCGGTACGTATCGTGATCTACGCCTGGGCGATGGTGGCCTGGTCGCTGCTGCTGCTGCCGGCGACGTCGTGGATCTACGGCGTGGTGGCCGTGGTGGCCGGCGGGTGGTTCCTGGTCGTCGCGCATCGGCTGCACACGGCCGTGCGGGCGGGCGAGACCACCAAGCCGATGAAGCTGTTCCACCTGTCGAACACGTACCTGTGCGTGCTGTTCGTCGCGATCGCGGTGGACGCCGCCGTTGGCTTCGCCCCACTGGTCCCCGCGCTGCTGCCGTAGCCCCGCTAGGGGATGAGCAGGAGCTTGCCGGTGGTTCGGCGTGACTGCAGGTCCTCGTGTGCCGTGCGGGCGTCCTCGAGCGGATAGCGCTCGCTGATCCGCAGCCGCAGCGACCCGTCCGCCACGGCGGCGAGCACAGCGGCAGCGCGTGACTCCAGCTCCTCGCGGGTCGCGATGTAGTCCTTCAGCTTCGGCCGCGTCAGGTACAGCGAGCCCGCGGCGTTGAGCCGCTGCGGGTCCATCGGCGGCACCGCTCCGCTGCTGGCGCCGTAGAGCACGAGCGTCCCGCGCCGGCGCAGGCTCGCCATGCTGGCGTCGAAAGTCGAGGCGCCGACACCGTCGTAGACCACGTCGACCCCCTTGTCGCCGGTCCGCTCCCGGACTTCCGCGGGGAGGTCGTCGGTCTCGGTGTATCGGATGACGTCCGCGGCGCCGGCCTCCCGGGCCAGCTCCTCCTTCGCCTCAGTGGACACGGTGCCGATCACGCGCCCGCCGCCTGCGGTGACCAACTGGGTCAGCAGCTGCCCGACGCCGCCTGCCGCGGCATGCACCAGCACGGTGTCGCCGGGCTGGACGGAGTACGTGTCGGTGACCAAGTAGTGGGCGGTGATGCCTTGCAGGAGCATCCCGCCGGCGACGTCGTCCGGCACACCGTCCGGTACGACCACCGCGTCCGACACCGGCACCACGGCCTGCTCGGCGTAGCTGCCCATCGTGTCGCACCAGGCCACCCGGTCACCGACTGAGAGACCGTCGACGCCGGTGCCGACCTCCCGCACCGTGCCGGCACCTTCCATGCCGAGCACGAAGGGTGTCTGCAACGGGTACATGCCGGAGCGCTGGTAGGTGTCGATGTAGTTCACCCCGGCCGCGGCCACGGCGACGAGGAGCTCGCCCTCGCCCGCTTTGGGCTCCGGCAGGTCGGCGAGCTCGAGCACCTCCGGACCTCCGGTCTGGCGAACCTGCACCGCCCGCATGAGTCCCTTCCTCGATCAGGCTCGGATGGCCGCTGACGTGACCGGCGGCTGCGACGCCGTCGGCGACCGTCCGCTCGTCGCCGTCCAGAGCGCGGCCGCCGCGATGGTTACCAGGCAGGCACCCAGCACGTGCAACGAGACCAGCAGCTCCGGCACGCCGAGCGCGTACTGCACCCGGCCCAGCGCGCCCTGGGCGACCACGACGGCGACGAGCAGTCCGTAGCGCCGCCAGACGGTAGCGGTGGCACCCGTTGCCCGCAGCGCAAGGCCGAGCGCCACCAGCAGAGCGACGTAGCCGAGCAGCAGGCCGCCGTGCACCTGCGCCAGCAGCTCGACGCTGAGGTCCAGCCGAGGCGTGTCGGGGTCCCCGGCGTGCGGACCCGCGGCGGTGACCAGCGTCCCTGCGACCAGCAGCGCGGCCAGCACCACGACGCTGGCCGTGACCAGGCGGCGCGCGACCGGCGCCACGGGAGTGGGGTGGCGGTGCGCTCCGCTGGACTCGGCGACGAGCAGGACCGCGAGCCAGACCAGCACCATCGAGACCAGGAAGTGCGGCGCCACCGTCCACCACACCAACCCGGCCAGCACCGTCACGCCACCGACCACGGCCTGCGCGACCACACCGGCCGGCATCGCGGCGGCCAGCCAGGTCAGCCGCCGGCGGCGCGGTCGGGTGTTCAGCGCCGCGAGCAGGCACGCCCCGGCCACCAGCACGAGCACGACCGTCAGCAGCCGGTTGCCGAACTCCACCCACTGGTGCAGCGGCGCCACGTCGGCGTTGGACACCGGCACCAGGCTGCCGGGGAAGCACTGCGGCCAGGTCGGGCAGCCCAGCCCGGAACCCGTCACCCGAACGACCGAGCCGGTCACCGCGATCCCGGCCTGGGCCACCACGGCGGCGATCGCCAGCCGCCGCATGAGGACCGGCGGGGTGGCCGGCGGTTGGGTCCGAAGGCAGCTCAGCAGGGCGGTCATCGCAGCCGCACCGTTCGCGAGGCCACCAGGCCGGCCACCAGCGCCCACCCGATCAGCACGAGCACCGACTGCCCGGCCGGTGCCACCCCGTCGACGAGCGCGGCGCGCAGCCCCTCGGCGAGCGCACCGGAGGGCAGGAAGCCGACCACGTCGACCAGCGGGCCGGGCAGCTGCGCCGCCGGCACAACGATGCCGCCGCCGAGCAGCAGCACGAACCACAGGACGTTCGCGACCGCGAGCACCAGCTCGGCGCGCAGCGAGCCACCCAGCAGGATGCCCAATGTCCCGAAGGCGGCGCAGCCCAGCAGCACCAGCAGCAGCGCCCAGCCGAGGCCACCCAGCGCCGGCCGCCAGCCGAGCGCCACCGCGACGGCGCCCAGCAGCACCGTCTGGATCACCACCTGGCCGAGCACGGCCGCCAGCCGGCCCGCGACGAGCAGCCAGCGCGGCAGTGCGGTGGCCGCCAGCCGGGCGATGACGCCGTAGCGGCGGTCGAAGCCCAGCGCGATCGCCTGCCCGGTGAACGCGGTGGACATCACGGCCAGGGCCAGCACGGCGGGCACGACCGAGTTGATCCGTGGCTCCGGAAGCGGAACCACCTGCAGCAACGTCAGGCCGACCAGCAGCAGCAACGGGATGAGCAGCGTCAGCAGCACCTGTTCGCCCTGCCGCAGAGCCAGCCGCAGCTCGGTGGCCGACTGGGTGGCCAGCATGCGCAGCAGCGAGCCGGGGGCTGGGTCGGGGGTGAAGGTGCCCCGCGCGAACCGGGGCACCCCGGCCTCGGGCCTGGGCGCCGCTGTCAACGCAGCTCCCGGCCGGTCAGCTCCAGGAAGACGTCCTCGAGGCTGCGGCGGGAGACCTGCACGTCGTCGGCCAGCGCACCCTGGCCGGCGCACCAGGTCGTCACGGCCGACAGCACCGCCGGGTCGATCGGCCCCTGCACGAGGTAACGGCCGGCCGCCGGCTCGGCTGCGTGGTACCCGGCCGGGAGCTCGTCGGACAGCAACCGCAGGTTCATCCCCGGCCGTGCCCGGAACCGCAGCTCCGCGTCGTCACCGTTCGCGGTCAGCGCCACCGGTGAGCCGTGCGCCACCACGCGGCCGTGGTCGATGATCACCACGTCGTCGGCCAGCTCCTCCGCCTCGGCCATCTGATGCGTTGTCAGCAGCACAGCGACACCGTCGCGGCGCAGCGCGCCGATCAGCTCCCAGACCAGCCGGCGGCCCTGCGGGTCCAGCCCGGCCGTCGGTTCGTCGAGGAACACCAGCTCGGGCCGTCCGACCAC
>JACDBJ010000046.1 GCA_013695005.1 Pseudonocardiales bacterium | reverse complement strand
GCCGACGAGCACCGCGACCACCACGGCTGCGGCGATCAGGATCGGGGTTCGGGGTGAGTTCATGGTCAGTCCGCGAAGCTCACGTGGACGTGGTCGAAGTGCCCGCCGGTGGGGTCGTTGACGTTGTAGATGCCGCCGCCGGTGTAGCGCTTTCCCCAGGTGCCGGGGACGTCCTTGGTCGAGCGGTCCCAGTAGCGGCCCTGCCAGATCAGGTACTTCACGTGCAGCTGCGCGGCGTAGGTGCGGAACCAGTTGGCGATCTGCCAGCCGTCGGCGAGGTCCTCGCCCGCCGCGAAGCGGCCCAACGCACCCGGGACGACGTCGCAGGCCCTGCCGGACGGGTGGTCGCTGCGCTGGCTGGATGGACGCTGCGCCCAGCAACCGGTGGTGCTGATCTTGGGGCCGTTGCGCCACGGGCCGAAGGCCGCCACCATCGCGCGCAGGCCGTACGCCGCGGTCGCGGTCAGGCAGCCGCCGCCGGTCGGGTCGTCGACCGTGCAGCCGGTGATCGGCCCGGTGAAGGCCACCGGCACCGGGCCGGCCGGCGTCTGCGGAGCCTTCGGGCTGCCAGGGCCGCCCACCGGGGCGGTGTAAGTCTCGACGTAGCCATGCACTGCGTCGAGATAGCGCGCGATCAGCTGTGCGCAGCGGGCGTTGCAGCCGGCCTCGCCCTCCCGCGGGATGCCGGTGGCGCTGCCCGTCACCCGGCCGCAGCCGGCGACGTGGCAGACGAGCATGGCGTCCAGCGGGGAGGTCGGCTTGCCGGCGGCGGCCAGGTGTTCGATCGCCGCCCTCAGGTTCGCGCACACCCACGGGATCGCGCGGCGCAGGTGCGCCTCCGGCTGCAGGACGTCGGCGTCGGCCGGCGGAGGGGTGGACGCCCACGGGGCTCCGCCCGCGGCTAGCCAGTTGGCCTGGTTCATCTGGTACAGCCCGGCCGACCCGCCATTGCGGTCGCCGCTGAACGCCCTGGGATTCCAGCCCGACTCCGCCTGCACCTCGGCCACCACCCACAGCGGCGGCAGCTCGGGGCACTGCTGGGTGGCCACCTCGGTGATCAACGGCAGCATCGCCTTTGCCAGCTGCGGGACCTTTGACGGGTCGACACCGGCGGCAGGGGGTGACGCCTCGTCCCCGGCCGCGCCGACCACCAGCAGCGCGAGCAGCGCGAGCACGGCCGCGCCGGCCGTCCACAGCGTCATCGACGTCCGGCCTCGCGGGTGCTGCCGGTATCCCCATGACACCGTTCACCTCCCCGCCGCCGGTGCGCGTCGGGTGAACGCGCCGTCGGTGTCGTAGAGGGACTGCTCGCTCGGTGTGAGGTCCAGCGCCACCGGCAGCCCGACCCGCTCACCGGACTTCACCAGGTACCGCCCGCGGCCGGGGTGCAGCGCCCCCGGAACCCACGTCGGCGGCGCCGCCCACGACGTCACCAGCGAGCGCTCGCCGGGAGAGAGCGGGGTGATGCCGGCCAGCGCGTCCAGCTCGCGCTCGGCCATGCCGCCGAGCACGACGACGCCGTTGCGCGAGACCAGGCCGTGCGCCTTGGCGCGGTCGGCCTCGGTGGGCAGCGCGCGCAGGTCGTCGAGCGAGTGGGTGACCTGGAAGGACACCACGCCGCGGTGCCGGTTGAGGCGGGTGATCTGGTCGGAGCGCTCCACCAGTCCGGGGGCCACCCGCAGCGCGCGCCACAGCTCGTCCTGGACCACGACCACATTGCCGGCGCCCTCGCCCCGAACCCCGTCGATCACCGCCGAGGACCAGGCCCAGGAGCACAGCATGGCGGCGGCCAGCACGTCGTCGGGGTCGTCGGCCAGCGCGGAGATGTCCAGTGAGAGCGCCGGGGTGTCCAGCGTCGGGCTGACCGTGGACGGCCGGTTGAAGATGCCGCGGATCGTGCCGTCGCAGATCAACGCAAGGGTGTTGAGCAAGTCGCGGGCCACCCGGCGGTAGCCGGTCTCGCTACGGGCGGCGGCGACGGACCGCAGCGGTTCGGCACCTTCGGTGAGGACATCCACCACGTCGGTCAGCAGCGGCTCCCGGCGACCGCGCCCAGCAGTCGCGACCGCAAGGTCGAGGGCGACGCCGAGCAACCGGCGGTCGGTGACGTCGACCTCGGCCCGGCGCACGATGCCGACG
>JACDBJ010000590.1 GCA_013695005.1 Pseudonocardiales bacterium | reverse complement strand
GGTGCATGGCGTCGGGGTGGACGACCCGCAACCCGGGCAGCCCAAGCCCCCCGAGCACCCTCCCGCGAGTTGCGCGCTCCGCACCCGCGAGTTGCGCGTTCCCGACCGGCGAGTTGCGCGATTCGGGCGCGTCGTCCGCGAACACCGCACTCGCCGGACCGGTCACCACCCGCCCGTCGACGAGCGGCACCGGCAGCGCCGCGAGTTCCTCGGTCAGCCCTGGCACGACGTCCGCCGCGGGTGCCAGCGCCTGGTACACCTCCCGCCACCATGCCGGCGGGCGCTCCAGCCCGGCGAGTCGCTCGGTCAGCTCCGAGGCACCAAGCCGTTGGACGCCCAACGCCACCAACGACGTGGGCGCCCCGGCCCCGTCGGCCAGCAGCCCGGGGACCACATCGGCGAGCAGCTCAGGCAGCTCGGCCCCCGGCAGGTCGAGCAGCACGGCGTCGGAAGGCGCGAGCTCGCCGCCGCCCGCTGCCGGTAGCCACTTCGCATCGCGGAGCGCGATGGCAACCGCCTCGCGCAGCAGCCCGTCCAGCTCCGAGGCCGGGAAGCCCGGCGCGGGGATCAGCGCCCTGCGCCGCTCGGCCGGCAGCGAGCGCAGCAGCGACACGTAGGCCTCACCAGCGGCGGCGAGCACGGCGTCGGCCAGCGGGCCGGGCCGAAACCGTCGCCGCGACGGCTCCATCGGCATCGCGGCGAACAGCCGGGCTGGTAGCGACAGCCGCTCGTTGCTCGGCGTCGGCGCGTGCAGCACCTCACCGACCAGCGGCGCCGGCTCGCGATCAACAGGGTCGTCGCCGGCCAGCGGCAGCGCCCAGCTCACCGTCCACTCGGTCCGGTCCCGCTGCTCGACGGCCGTCCCGGCGAGCACCGCGGCGGCGTGCACGCCGCTGCTCCGCACCAGCAGCCAGCGCTGCGAGCCCTGGGGTCCTCCGTCGATGAGCACCGTGCCGTCGGCATCGTCTCGGCGCGCCAGGCAGGTGGATCCGATGCGGACCTCGATCAGCGCAGGCAGCGCGAGTAGCAGGTCGGCGGCGCTGGCCAGCGCGTCGGACAACAGACGCTCGCCGTCGACCTCCGGCCGCAGCGGCAGCCGAACCTCGGTGTCGTAACCCTCCGGCGGCGTCTCCCCCGCGGGCGTCGGCCACACCAGCCGCAGCACCGGCAGCTGCCCCTCCCGCCGGGCCAGCTCCGCTGACGGGCCGGCCAGCGCAGCGACCTCGGTTGCGGTGCGGCTCGCGGAGAAGGCGACCCCGCCACCGCGGGAGACGATCGAGGGCTCGGCCGACACGGGCAGCACTGCGGCGAAACCGACACCGAAGCGGCCGACGACCTCGACCTCGGAGTCGCGCTTGGCCGACGCCCGCAGCGCCGCGAGTGCGGTGACGCCCTCGGCGTCCAGCGGCGCCCCGGTGTTCGCTACCCGGAGCTCGGATCCGTCGAGGCGTACCCACAGCCGGCCGGGGACGCCGGCGCGACCAGCGGCATCCGCGGCGTTCTGCGCGAGCTCGACCAGCCACCGGTCGCCGTAGCCGCCGAGCAGCAGGTCTTCCTCGGCGTTGGCGTCCTCGCGGAACCGGGTGGGCGAGTCCGCCCAGGACGCGAGCACGCTGGCCCGCAGCGCCGCGGTACCGAAAGGATCCGGGCCGGTCACTCCCGGTCCGCGGTCTCCCGGTCGGGGTCGACCCCGATGTCGTCGGCGGTCTCATCGACGGCGCCGTCAACGGCCGGCTCATCGACTGCAGCCTCAACGGCGGGATCGTCGACGGTCTCGACAGCAGGCTCGACGCCGGGCTCATCCACGACTGGCTCGACGGCGATCTCCACCGCGATCTCATCGGCCGGCTCGACGGCGGTCTCATCGACGGCCGCGACATCATCTGCGGCGTCAGCTGCGACCGCGTTGTCGACCGTCTCGACGTCCACCCCGTCGTCGTAGATCAGCTCGGCGACCGGCGTCGCGGGGATCGGGTCCGGAGCCACGTCGGAGTGCGCGCCACAGCCGTACTCGACACCGACAACGGTGCCGTCCGCGGGCGAGTACTCGTTGCCGCACACACCGAACACGCCGCGCATCGACCCGGCCAGGGGCAGCAGGAAACCGCACGTGCCACAGGCCGCCGGGGCAGACCGCGCCATCTCGGCATCCGGCCCGTGCTCGCCGGCCCACCACCGCACCGCCGCGTCGAGGCGTCCGTCCAGGCTGAGCACCCGCCGCCGGCCGAGGCCGACCTCGAGTGCCACCTCCTCGACCGCAGGGTCGTCGGAGGCCAGGTAGCCCGGGGCCAGCCGCGGGTCGTCGGGCTCGGTGGGCAGCAGATCGCCGACCCCGAGGTCGCCGGCGCGTACTCGTTCCTGCCATGGCAGCCACGCCGGCGCCACCAGCGCATCCGGCCCGGGCAGCAGCACCACCTCGCTGACGGTCACCGGGGTGTCCGGCCCAGCGTGTGCGACGGTCACCGCCCATCGCCAGCCGCGGTATCCGGTCAGCTCGGCAGCGAAGAAGTGGGTTACCGATCCGTCGTCCTCGACCTGGGTGTCGATGTGCTGGCCGACCGGGTCGCCCTCGGTCTCGGCCAGCGCCGCCTCGCGCGCCTGCTCGGCCGCGGCGACGAGCCGGGGGTCGGCCACGGGCGGCACGTCAGGGGCGATCTCCGAGGACGCGTCGGGGGCTGCGTCCGGGGACGCGGCAAGGGCAACCTCGGCAGAGGTGTCAGGCGTGAGGTCGACCACGCCTGAATTGTGCCACCCTCGTCCCGGTGACCATTCGGCGCGCAGGGTTGGCGGCGGCAAACGCGCTGGCGACGCTCCTGCTGCTGAGCTGCGCGGCCGCGGCAACGCCCTCGACGGCCGGTGTCCCGCAGCTACGCGTCGAGGTACTGGGCGAACTCCCGCACGACGCCACGGCGTTCACCCAGGGCTTCGAGATCGCCGACGGGGTGCTCTACGAGGGCACCGGGCTCGGCGGTCGGTCGCAGCTGCGGGAGCTGGACCCGCAGACCGGTGCCGTGCGCCGCGCCGCCGCCCTGCCGGCGCCGGTGTTCGGCGAGGGAATCACCCTCGTCGGCGACCGGATCTGGCAGCTGACCTGGAGGGACGGGTTCGCCATCGAGTGGGACCGGGCCTCGCTCACCAAGCTGCGGGAGGTCAGCTACGACGGCGAGGGTTGGGGATTGTGCAACGACGCCGGCGGCCGCCGCCTGGTCATGAGCGACGGCACGGATCGCCTGCAGTTCCGCGACCCGGTCAGCTTCGCGGCGAGCGGGTCGGTCTCCGTGCGGATGGCCGGGCGTCCACTCACCGCGCTCAACGAGCTGGAGTGCGTGGACGGCCAGGTCTGGGCCAACGTCTGGCGGACCGACCTGATCGTGCGTATCGACCCCGCGAGCGGCGAGGTGACGGCGGCCGCCGACGCTGCCGGGCTGTTGCCGGCGAGCCGCCGCAACGGAGCCGACGTGCTCAACGGCATCGCCGCGGTCGGATCCACCGGCGAGTTCCTGGTGACCGGCAAGCTGTGGCCTACCACCTTCCGGGTGCGTTTCGTGCCCGCCGAGCGATGAGCCGCACGACCGGCCGACGGCCGACGGTGCCGTAGGTCAGAATGAGGACGTGGCCTCGTCGCGTCCCCCTCGCCCGCGGCCCGGCCGGGGTGGCTGGTCGGGTCAGAAGCAGCCGAACTGGGGTCCCGCCGACCGCCAACCGAAGCCGCCAGCCCAGGGCCCGCCACCGCAGGGCCCGCCGCGACCCCCGTGGCACAACCAGCCACCGCAGCCTCCGCGGCCGCAGGGGCCGCCGCCCGGTTATCACCAGCAGCCTGGCTGGACCCCGGCGCAGGGCCCGCCGCCGCGCCCACCACAACCGTCGGGCCGACCTCAAGGGCCACCGCCGTCGCAGGCCAACCATCCCGGGCAGGGCCACGGCCTGCTCTCCGGGCCGCAGCTGCTCTCCGGCACCGGCCACCAGCAGGACCCGCCGCCGGACCAGCGCGCGCCCAAGAAGATGACCGTCACCAGGGTCGCCGCCCTACGCAGCAGGGCGCTGACCGGCAAGGGCGTCGCAGCGTTCCAGCGGGCGGCCACCGCCGACGGTGCCGACCGCTCCGGGCTCACCGCGCTGACCTACGCCACGATGCTGAGCTACGCCGTGGACGCCGCGATCGCCGTGTCGCTGGCCAACACGCTGTTCTTCTCCGCGGCCACCGCGGAGAGCCGCGGCAAGGTCGCCCTCTACCTGTTGATCACGGTGGCTCCGTTCGCGCTGGTGGCGCCGGTGATCGGCCCGTTGCTGGACAAGCTGCAACGCGGCCGCCGCGCGGCGCTGGCATTCTCCTTCGCTGGCCGGGCTGTGCTCGCCATCGTGATGGCCTACCACTTCGACGACTGGGGGCTCTATCCCGCGGCCCTGGGCGTGATGGTGCTGAGCAAGTCGTACGTGGTGCTCAAGGCGGCGGTCACACCGAGGGTGCTGCCGCCGGGGATGACCCTGGTGACGACGAACTCGCGGCTGACCAGCTTCGGACTGGCGGCCGGTGCGGTGTTCGGCGCGTTCGCGGCGGCGTTCGCCTGGCTGACCGGATCGCCCGGCGCGCTGATCTACACGGCCTTGCTGTGCCTGGTCGGTACCTGGCTGTGCTTGCGCATCCCGGCGTGGGTGGAGAGCACCGCGGGCGAGGTGCCGACGGCCCTGATCAACATGTCCCACGACTCTGGGCAGCAGTCGCTGACCAAGCCCGTCATCGTCTCGCTGTGGGGCAACAGCGCGATCCGGCTGCTGACCGGCTTCCTCACGCTGTTCATCGCGTTCGTGGTGAAGGCACAGAGCGAGCAGGCTCCCGGACAGCAACTGTTGCTGCTCGGGGTCGTCGGAGCCGCGGCGGGCATCGGCTTCTTCACCGGCAACATGATCGGTGCTCGACGGCAGTTCGAGCACTCCGACGGCTTCATCCTGGGCTGTGTGGCGGCCGCGGCGCTGTCCGGCGTGATAGCGGCCGTGCTTCCCGGCATCTTCACCGCGATCCTCGTGGCCTTGGTGGCCTCGGCGACCAGCGCATTGGCAAAGGTCTGCCTCGACGCGGTGATCCAGCGGGAGATGCCCGAGGCGTCGCGGGCCTCGGCGTTCGGCCGGTCCGAGACCATGCTGCAGCTGGCGTGGGTGTTCGGCGGGGCGCTGGGCGTGCTGATGCCGACGACGTACTGGATCGGGTTCACGGTGATCTCCGTGCTCGTCGCCCTGATGGGCCTGCAGACGTGGATGGTCGGGCGGGGTGGCTCGTTGGTCCCGCGGAACAGGGCACGGCGGCGGCCGCAGCCGGCGCCGCAACCCGCCGCCAGGACGCTCTAGCGGTGCTGCGGCTCGTCCTCGCCCTGCTCTGCCTCGGGCTGCTCGCGGGCGCCTGCGGTGGCGACGAGGCCAAGCCGCAGGTCAGTTTCAGCGCGGGCGGTGCCACCGTTGCGGCTGCACCGGTCCAGTACTGCAACCAGCGCGACACGCAGGAGTGCGCCAACGATCCGGCAGCCGTCGTCAAGCTCGCCGTGGCCCCTGGCACCGCGGTGCAGGTGAGCGTGCCCGAACCCGTCAAGCAGGCGCCGTGGCACGTGGTGTTCACCTACCTCACCGCCACGGGCGAGCGCATCGACGCGCGCGGCCCGGTGATCCCAGCCGGTCAGCGCAGTGAGTTCACCCTCACCCTGCCCGCCCCGACCGACCAGCTCGTGCGGGCCGAGGTACAGCAGTTCGCCGCCGGGTTGGTCGCCGAGCCGGGCGGGGAGGTCTCGTTCCCGATCAGCGCCACCTGGGCACTCGTCGTCGCCGGTACCTAGCTTGGGCCGTCTCCGGTCACCCACGGCGGCGGCGCGTCGGGGATCAGCGTGTACACCTCGAACAGCACGGCCGCCTCGACCCCGAGCGCCGGTCCGCAGGCCTGCGCGACCCAGGTGAGGAACTCCGACGGCACCAACACGGTGGCCCGGTCCCCGAGGCCGGCCGTGTATGCGTCGTGCGCCTCGAGCGATTTGATGCCGCGCTGCAGGTGGTCGCCGGTCACGTCCACCCCGTGCGTCGCCTGGTCCGAGCCGCTGTAGGCGACGAGCCGCACCCCGCCCCAGGGCTCGAGGCCCTCTTCGAGGAGCTCGGTGAAGATCCATCGGTTGCCGGCGTCGCGTGCGGCGTCCAGCGTGGCGAGCCCGACCGTGCGGTGGTCGGCCTGGTTGCTCATGGATCCGAACATCTTGACGTCGAACGCCCCGCCGATGATCACTTCCGGCCGGTACTTGCGGATTGCGCGCGTGATGTCTCGCCGCAGCGGCACGCCGTACTCGACGATTCCGTCCTGGTAGTCCAGGAAGTCGACCGTCTCGACGCCGACCTCCGCAGCTCCGTTGCGCTCCTCCTGCTCACGCAGCGGAGCGGCTTCCTCGGGGCGCATGCCGTCGATGCCGGCCTCCCCGCGGGTCGCCAGCAGGTAGGTGACGGTCTTGCCCTGCGAGGTCCAGCGGGCGATGGCTGACGCGGCGCCGTACTCCAGGTCGTCCGGGTGCGCGACGACACACAGCGCGCGTTCCCAGTTCTCGGGGAAGGGGTCCACGGGTGCAGGCGGTTGCATCCGCGGATAGTACAACTCTCGACTATCTATCCGTCCAGGTCGCGCGCGACGGCGCGCACCACCTCTGCGGCCAGCTTGGCGGTACGGCGGTCGGGATACCGCCCGCGCCGCAGGTCAGGCTGCACCTTGGTGTCCAGCAGCCGGATCATGTCCTCGATCACGCCGTGCAGCTCCTCGGCCGGCCGGCGGTTTGCCTCCACAATGGACGGTGGGGCGTCGATCAGCCGGACCGACAGTGCCTGCGGCCCGCGCCGCCCCTCGGCCATCCCGAACTCGACCTTCTGGCCGGACTTGAGCCCCTCGACACCCGAGGGCAGCGCGGCCTTGCGGACGTAGACGTCCTCGCCGCCTTCTTGGGAGAGGAAGCCGAAGCCCTTCTCGGCGTCGTACCACTTGACCTTGCCGGTCGGCACCGCTGCTCACCTGCTCCATGCTGTGCCCGATGGGTCCCCCCGCCGCGGACCATCCCGCTACGAGGGCGCCCCGAGCTGGCTCAGAGCGCGCTGCCCTCAAGCCTATCCCTACCGGACCATGATCGTCTGCGCATTGCGGCCGATTCGGACCGGAGAAGGCGGCACCTGCCCGGCGACTAGAATCGCCTGAGTGATCGATCTGAAGGCGGCCCGCCAGGAGCCCGACCGGTTCCGCACGGCGCTGGCCCGCCGCGACGCCGAGCAGGACTTCGAGGCGCTGCTGCGCGCCGACGCGAGCTGGCGCGAGCTGACCGAGCGGGTGGACAAGTTGCGCGCCGCGCAGAAGCGCCGGCCCAAGTCCGCGCCGACCCCCTCGGAGATCGACGAGCTCAAGCGGGCCAAGGACGAGCTGCGCCGCAGCGAGGACGAGCTAGGCCAGGCCGCCGCGCAGCGGGACGCGTTGCTGGCCAGGATTCCGAACCTGCCGCACCCGAGCGCCGCCGACGGCTGGACCGACGAGGACGCCATCGAGCTGCGGACCTGGGGCGAGAAGCCCGAGTTCGGCTTCACGCCGAAGGACCACCTCGAGCTCGGCTCGCCACGCGGCTGGATCGACATGGCGCGCGGCGCGCGGATGGCGGGCTCGCGCTTCGCCTACCGCTTCGGCGACGTGGCACTGACCGAGATGGCGATGTACCGCTTCGTCATCGACCGGCTGGCCGCCAAGGGCTTCATGCCGGTGCTCGGCCCGGTTCTGGCCAGCGAGAAGCCGATGTATGGCACCGGCTTCCTGCCCACCGACGAGTCCAACCTGTACAGCCTGGAGAAGGATCACCTCTACCTCACCGGCACCAGCGAGGTGGCGCTCGCGGCGATTCACATGCAGGAGATCCTCGAGCTCGACGCGCTGCCGGCGCGCTACACCGCGTTCTCCACGAACTTCCGCCGCGAGGCCGGCGCGGCCGGCAAGGACACCCGCGGGATGTTCCGGGTGCACCAGTTCGACAAGATCGAGATGTACGTCTACTGCCTGCCGGAGCAGTCTGAGGAGCTGCACGACGAGCTGCTGGCCAACGAGGAGGAGCTCGTGCAGGCGCTCGGGCTGCCGTACCGGGTGGTCAACATCGCGGTCGGCGACCTCGGGGCGTCGGCGGCCAAGAAGTACGACATTGAGGCGTGGTTCCCCACCCAGGGCCGGTACCGGGAGATCACCTCGTGCTCCAACACCACCGACTATCAGGCCCGGCGGCTGAACATCCGGTTCCGCCGCGACGGGCGCACCGAGACCGTGCACACGCTCAACGGCACGGGTGTCACCGCCCGCTCGCTGCTGGCGATCATGGAGAACTTCCAGGACGAGCGCGGCGTCGTGACAGTGCCCGAGGTGCTCCGCCCGTACGGCGCGCCCGCGACCCTCGGCGCCGCACCGGAGTAGTCCACCGCGGTGGCGCGGGCCTGTGCGAGGCTGGGTAGATGAAGGATCAACGTGCAGGTCACCTCGTTGGCAGCATTCCCGGTGACGACACGGCGGCCGTCATGCGCGGCGCCGCCCAGCGGCTGGGCGGCCGGCTACGGATGCTTCCCGACGGCGAGACCGGCGAACGCCGCAACTGGATCGTGCACGTCATCGAGTCGTTGCGAAACCATCCCGATCTGGAGATCGTGCGCCAGGCGACTGGTCGGACTACGAGCAGGCCACCCGGCTGAAGGTCCGTCGCGGACACCGGCTGCGCGGCGACACGATGGACTTCGGGTACGTCGCGAGCTTCGAGGAGAGCTTCCCGATCTTCAACCTGGTCCGCGAGGAGTCTGGTCAATCGGAGCTGGACTTCATGGTCGGCATTCCGGGCGACCTGGATATGGCCCTGTTCGCGCTGGGTCCGATCGCGGCGTTCCGCAACCGGAAGGCGTTCGCTGACACCACGGTCAACGCGATTACGGCGATCCACCGCCAGGCCGGGTCCGCGGTGGTGTTCCAGATCGAGGTCCCGGCCGAGCTGGTGTTCGTCGCGCAGATGCCGGGACCGCTGCGTCCGGCGATGGCGGCGTTCGGCTATGCGTTGATGATCGTTCCGACGTGCTCGCCCTGCAGCGCCTTGGTGATGTTGCCGGGGGTGAGCCCGTTCACGATCTGGATCTCCTTGACGTGCTTGGCGTTGGCCATCCGCTCGAGGACCAGGGCGTCGACCGGAAGCGTGGCCAGGTCCATAGCCAGCAGCTCGGCCGCGCCGATGCGCCCGATGAGCTCCGGCGCACTGCCCTCGCCGGCCGGGTGACCGCGCGCTCCGGTCCGCCGCAGCGGTGTTCGACTAAGGCAGGTGATCTGTGTCTCAGGCCTCCGCCGACGCTCGGTTCCGCCCGATCGGGCACGTCGTGAGCGCCCGCCGCGAGCCAGCGCACACGCCGATCCAGTCGCTGCGAAACCCGGACGAGCAGGCACAGGTGGTCGTCCGGCCGGAGCTGGCCCAGGGCCTCGACGGACTCGCCGAGTTCGACTACGCGTGGCTGTTGACGTGGCTGCACGTACCTTCCGCGGACGAGCCGGAGCTGCGGGTGGTGCCGTTCATGCTGCGCGAGACGGGCGAGCGGGTCGGGGTGTTCGCCACCCGGTACCCGCAGCGGCCGAACCCGCTCGGGCTCAGCGTCGTGCGGGTGCTCGGCGTGGAGGCCAACGTGCTGCACTTCGCCGGCGTGGACCTGCTGGACGGCACGCCGGTGCTGGACATCAAGCCGTGGGAGCAGCACCTGGACGTGCCGCCGCATCCCCGCGGCCTGGCCGCGATCCGCGGCGGCTGGTACCAGCGCGCCGGCGTCGTCGGCAACGACCAGCTGTACCCCGACCCGCCCGCCACCCCCCAGTGATCGCAGCGAGAGGAACACCACTGTCGGCCGGACAGCGGCGGATGCCGCTCGCCGCGATCATGGGGCCGCGGTGGGCGCTGCGGCTCAGCGGGCCGCCGGGTGGATCGCGACCTCGGTGGCCTTGACGGCGTACCACATGCGCATGCCGGGCTCGATCGCCAGATCGGCCACGGCGGCCGGGGTCACGTCGGCGGCCAGCCCGTCCACCCAGCCCGGCCCGGCTGGCAGCGCCGCGGCACGGAGCCGGACGGTGTCGCCGTGCGGCTCCAGCGCGGCCACCTCGACCTCGACGACGTTGCGGGGACTTCCATCGGGCCGCTGCCGGAACACGGCCACCGCGAACGGCGGGAACACCGCGACCGCCGACTGACCGTCGGCCAACTGCTCGCTCTGCCGGCCCGAGATCAGCATCCCGTCGGCCGTCTTCAGCCCACCGTCCACGGCGGTGCCCGGGATCAGGTCGAGGCCGGCGATCCGGGCGGTGAAGGAGCTGCGCGGTCGGGTCAGCACCTCCCTGGTCGGCCCGTTCTCGACGATCCGACCCCCGGACAGCACCATCACCCGGTCGGCGAGGACCAGCGCGTCCAGCGCGTCATGGGTGACCAACACCTTGCTCTGCTTACTCCCACGCATCACCCGGCGGAGCAGCGACCGGAGCGCGGGTGCGGCGTCCACGTCCAGCGACGCGAGCGGTTCGTCGAGCAGCAGCAGGGCAGGCTCGGGAGCCAGGGCGCGGGCCAGCGCCACCCGCTGCGCCTGCCCGCCGGACAGCTCCGAAGGCTTGCGCTCGGCAAGCTCGGCGGCGTCCACCTCGATGAGCCAGCGGCGGGCGGCGGCGTCGGCATCGGTCCGCGGGACCCCTCGCGCTCGCGGACCGAACGCCACGTTCGCCAACGCCGTGAGGTGCGGGAACAGCAGCCCCTGCTGGGCGAGCATGCCGACCCCGCGCTCGTGGGGCGGCACGTGCACGCCGGCTGCGACGTCGGTCACCAGCCGGTCCCCGAGCCGCACGTGCCCGGCGTCCGGCCGAAGCAACCCGGACAGCACGCCGAGCAGTGTCGACTTGCCTGCCCCGTTCGGGCCTAACACCGCCAGTACCTCACCGGGCGCGACCGCGAACGCAAGGTCGAGGGTGAACTCCGGGCGGCGCAGCACGATGGCGGCGTCCAGGCCTGCCGGTTCTCGGCTCACGTCTGACCCTCGACAAACCGCGGTCGCGCGACCGCGATCACGACTACTGCGACCACCACCAGCAGCAACGACAGCGCAACGGCCGCGTCCACGTCGGCTTCTCGCTCCAGGTAGACCAGCAGCGGCAGCGTGCGGGTGGTGCCCTGGAGGCTACCGGCGAAGGCGATCGTCGCCCCGAACTCGCCGATACATCGGGCGAACGCGAGTACCGCGCCGGACGCCAGACCGGGCAGCACGAGCGGCACGGTGACTCGGCGGAACGCGTGCATCGGTGAGGCGCCGAGCGTCGCGGCCACGGCCTCGTAGCGCTGGCCGGCGGTTCGCAATGCACCCTCGAGGCTCACCACGAGGAACGGCATCGCGACGAACGTCTGGGCCAGCACCACCGCCGCCGTGGTGAACGGAATCGTGAACCCGAACGCCGTCTCGATCCCCCGGCCGACCAACCCGGTGCGACCGAGCAGAAACAGCAGCGCCAGCCCGCCCACCACGGGCGGAAGTACGAGCGGCAGGAGCACCAACGCCCGCAGCAACCGCAGGCCGCCGATCCGGCTGCGGGCCAGGATGACCGCAATCGGCCCGCCGAACAGGATGCACAACACGGTCGAGATGCTCGACGTGATCATCGATAGCCGCAGCGCGTCCAGCGCCGACTCGCTGAAGATCAGCTCCGGGAGCCGCGGCCAGTCTGTCTTCAGCCCGAGCCCGGCGACGGGCAGCACGATCAGCGCGAACCCGATCGCCGCCGGCAGCCAGATCAGCGTCGGCAGCCCGACGCTGATCTGGTGCCTGTCCCGGGCACGTCGGGCGAGCACCGCGGGCCGGTTCACCGGCCGCCGTCCCGTCCCGCTCCCCCGGCGGACGCCGTTATGGCGGCACGAGCGGAGGATTCGGGCAGCCCTATTGCCCGAGAGTGCCGTTCGTTCACGTGACGACGAAACCGGCGGCCTGGAGCACCTTCTTCCCGGCTTCGCTGCGCACCAACTCGAGGAACTTGCGAGCCAGGTCGGCCTGCGGAGCATTCTTGATCACGACGATCGGGTACTTGTTGAGCGCCTGCTTGGCCTCCGGGAAGCTGACGCCGTCCACCGTGGGCTTCGCCTTGTTCGCCGCGAGAACATCGGTCACGTAGACCAGCCCGGCGTCGGCATTGCCGGTGGTGACCTTGCCCAGCGTCGACTTGACGTCCGGCTCCTCGCTGACCGGCTTGATATCGACGCCGGTCGCCTTCTCGACCGCCAGCTCCGCAGCGCCACACGGCACCTGCGGGGCGCACACCACGACCTTGATCGCGGGGTTGGCGAGATCGGCGAAGGTCTTGATGCCCTTCGGGTTACCGGGCGCGGTCACGATCTGCAGCTCGTTGGTGACGAAGTCCACCGGTGTGCCGTCGCCGAGGGCCTTGTCGGTCACGGTCTTCATCGTGGCCGGGCTTGCGGCCGCGAACAGGTCAGCCGGACCGCCGTTGACGATCTGTTGCGCGAGGTCGGAGGACGCGCCGAAGTTGAACTTGACCGTGACTCCCGGGTTGTCGGTCTCGAACTTCTTCCCAAGCTCGGTGAAGCTCTCGGTGAGCGACGCCGCCGCGAACACCGTCAGCGTCTTCGCCTCGGGGGTCGAGCCTGTCGATCCCCGGCCGCAGGCAGTCAGCAGAACTCCAAATACAGCCACGATGGCGACCCAGAACCGCTTCACGATGTTCCTCCGGGGGTTTCGACCACCACGTGGGTGGACTTGATCACGGCAACGGCCAGCGATCCGGGCTCCAGTCCGAGCTCGTGGACCGCCTCCGTGCTCATCAACGACACGATCCGGTGCGGTCCGCACTGCAGCTCCACCTGTGCCATCACCTTGTCGGTGACGACGTGGGTGACAAGCCCGACGAAGTGGTTGCGCGCAGAGCGTCCGACAGTGGACGGGTCTGGTGCCGCGTGCGCCTGCTCGCGGGCGAACGCGGCGAGCGCGGCACCGTCGATGACCTTGCGATTGGAGGCGTCGTCCTGGACCGGCAGCGACCCGCTCTCGACCCAGCGACGGACGGTGTCGTCACTGACGCCAAGCAGTCGGGCAGCCTCGGATATCCGAAACTGCGGCATGGGAAACATCTTAAATCCGCGAAAGCGGAACCCGCCAGTTTTTGACCGGCATGTGATTGGCTCGCGATGTGGACTTCGAGCCCAGCATGAAAGCCGCCGACTACACGGCCAGGATGCGCGAGTTCCTCGACGAGTGCGTGCTGCCGGCCGAGCCGATCTACAACGCGTGGCGGGCGGAACGTCGCGGCACGCCGGCCGAGCACGACCTCCCGCCGGTGGTCGAGGAGCTGAAAGCCGAGGCCCGGGACCGCGGCCTGTGGAACCTGTTCCTGCCGGCGGAGTCGGGACTGTCCAACTTGGACTACGCGCCCGTCGCCGAGGTCTCCGGCTGGTCACCGGTGATAGCGCCGGAGGCGATCAACTGCCAGGCGCCCGACACCGGCAACATGGAAGCGCTGCACATGTTCGGCACGCCGCAGCAAAAGCAGCGGTGGCTGGAGCCGCTGCTGGCCGGCGAGATCCGCTCCGCGATCGCCATGACCGAGCCCGACGTCGCCTCCTCCGATGCCACCAACATCACCACCTCGATCCGCCGCGACGGCAGTGACTACGTGATCAACGGGCGCAAGTGGTGGATCTCCGGCAGCGCCGACGAGCGCTGCACGGTGTTCGTCGTGATGGGCAAGACCGACCCGGACGCGCAGCCGCACCGCCAGCAGTCGATGGTCCTCGTGCCGCGCGACACCCCTGGCCTGGAGATCATCCGGTCGCTGCCGTTGTTCGGCTACCAGGACCAGCACGGGCACTGCGAGCTGGAGCTCCGCGACGTCCGGGTGCCGGCGACGAACCTGCTCGGCGAGGAAGGCGGCGGCTTCGCGATCGCGCAGGCCCGGCTCGGACCGGGCCGGGTGCACCACTGCATGCGGCTGATCGGGATGGCCGAGCGGGCCATCGACGCCATGGTGCGCCGCGCCCGCGAGCGGGTGGCGTTCGGCCGGCCGCTGGCGGAGCAGGGCGTGGTCCGCGAGCAGATCGCGCTGTCCCGGCTGGAGGTGGAGCAGGCCCGGCTGCTGGTGCTCAAGACGGCGTGGTTGATCGACACGGTCGGGTCGAAAGGGGCCGCGACGGAGATCGCCGCGATCAAGGTGGTGGCGCCGCGCGTGGCCTGCGCGGTGATCGACCGAGCGATCCAGGTGCACGGCGGCGGCGGGCTCTCTGACGACTTCCCGCTGGCCTACCTCTACACCGCCGCGCGCGCTTTGCGGCTCGCCGACGGCCCGGACGAGGTGCACCTGCGGACCGTCGCCCGCCACGAGTTGGGCCGCCACGGCTGAGAGGATCGCCGCATCTGCGACGCCTTCTACGGTGATCGCCCGCGCCTGCGGAGCACTGCCCCTGACCTGGCTAAACCGTTGCTCGACAGCGGGCGGGCGGCAGAGCTGGCGGATACCCTCGAAGGATGACGTCGACCAACCTCGGTTTGCCTGCGACGCGTGGCTCGACGCCCCCTGACCCGGCCCGGCCCGCGAACCCGGCATTGATCGACAAGTACGGCCGCACGGCCACCGACCTGCGCGTCTCGCTGACCGACCGGTGCAACCTGCGCTGCACGTACTGCATGCCCGAGGAAGGCCTGGACTGGACGCCGCGCGCCGAGCTGCTCAGCGACGACGAGCTGGTCCGGCTGGTGACGATCGCCGTGCATGACCTCGGTGTGCAGGAGATCCGCTTCACCGGCGGCGAGCCGCTGCTGCGCCGGGGCATCGAGGACATCCTGGCCGCCGCGGCTGCGCTGCGGCCCCGGCCGGACCTGTCGCTGACGACCAACGGCATCGGGCTGGCGCGCCGAGCCAAGGGCCTGGCCGACGCCGGGCTGAACCGGTTGAACGTCTCGCTCGACACGACGCGCCGCGACAGGTTCGAGACGATCACCCGGCGCGAGCGGTTCGACGACGTGCTTGCGGGCATGGCCGCCGCGCAGGCCATCGGGCTGGACCCGGTCAAGGTCAACACAGTGCTGCTGCGCGGCGTCAACGACGACGAGGCGGTGCCACTGCTGCGGTTCTGTGTGGAGCACGGCTACGAGCTGCGGTTCATCGAGCAGATGCCGCTGGACGCCCAGCACGCATGGGACCGCGGCGAGATGGTGACCGCCGAGGAGATCCTCAAAGCGCTGAAGGCGGAGTTCGAGCTGGAGCCGCACGGTGAGGAGCGCGGCGGGGCACCGGCGGAGCGATGGGTGGTCGACGGCGGCCCTGCGACCGTCGGCGTGATCGGCTCGGTCACCCGGCCGTTCTGCGGCGCCTGCGACCGCACCCGGCTCACCGCGGACGGCCAGGTGCGCAACTGCCTGTTCGCCAGGACGGAGACCGACCTGCGAGGGTTGCTGCGCGGCGGCGGTACCGACGCGGAGATCGCCGACGTCTGGCGGGACGCCATGTGGGGCAAGCTGCCCGGCCACGGCATCGACGACCCCGGCTTCCTGCAGCCCGACCGGCCGATGAGCGCCATCGGAGGCTGACCCGTGCGGGTCACCGTTCGCTACTTCGCCGCTGCCCGCGCCGCGACCGGCGTGGAGACCGAGCACGCCGAGATCCCCGACGGCGCAAGCATCGACGACGTCCTTGCCGCGGTCACGGCCCGGCATGGTGAGCAGCTGGCCCGCGTACTGCCGGCGTGCAGCCTGCTGCTCGACGAGGTCGCCGTGCACAGCCGCTCCACCCGCCCGGCCGAGGGCGCCACGATCGACGTTCTCCCCCCGTTCGCCGGCGGCTGACCGCCACGGCTTCACCCGACGCCAGCGGCCATGATCGCCGCGAGTGGACAACCAGCCGCGATCAGGGCGGCCAGATGTCCAGTCACGGCGATCATGAGTGGCCGGCGGGGCGTTACCCCGCGTCGGACGAGCGCCTGGCGCGGCGACGGCGGCGAAGGAAGAGCGCGACGAGCACCGCGGCCAGACCGCTCAGCACCGGGATCAGCCGCTTGAGCAGCGGCGCCCCGGCCGTGTCCAGCAGGTCGATCGCCTCGACCTCGCTGGCC
>JACDBJ010000572.1 GCA_013695005.1 Pseudonocardiales bacterium | reverse complement strand
GCCGTCGACACCGAGCGCAGCCCGCGCTCCCGGATCGCCGCGATGAGCGCCGGCTTCTCCATGGGGATCGACGGCACGTACCAGTTCGCGCTCTCGTCGACCTCGACGTCGCCGCCGACGGCCCATTCGACGATGTCGCGGACGAGGCTCTTGCACGACCCGCAGCCCTTGCCGGCGCGGGTCGCGGCCATCACTGCGGTGACGCTCTTCGTGCCACTTCTCGCGCAGCCGACCAGGTCGCCCTTGGACACCCCGTTGCAGTTGCACACCTGCAGCGAGTCGTCCATCTCCGCGGCACCCTGCTCGTCGGTCGGGCCAGCTAGCTCGAACAGGAGCGCCACCCGTTCCTCGGGCAGGGGCAGCCCGCGGTCGAAGCTCTGGGTCAGGAACGCGACCTTGCTGACGTCACCGAGCAGCGTGGCGCCGACGAGCTTGCCGTCGCGCACCACCACCGACTTGTAGATCCCGCGCTTGGGTTCGGAGAACCGGACGAACTCGTCGTCCTCGCGCTCCGGGTGCCTGATGCCCATGGCCGCCACGTCGACCCCGGCCACCTTGAGCTTCGTCGCCATCCGGGAGCCGTGGTAGGCGGCCTTCGGGTCGGCGCCGGTGATGTGGTCGGCCAGCACCCCGGCCTGCTCCCAGAGCGGCGCGACCAAGCCGTAGACCTCGCCGCGGTGCTGCGCGCACTCACCGACTACGTAGATGCCGGGATCGTCCACCGAGCGCATCTGGTCGTCGGTGACGATCGCCCGCTCGACGGTCAGCCCGGACACGACGCCCAGCCCGACGTTGGGCCGGATGCCCGCGGTCACCACCACCATGTCGGCGTCGATCGCGCTGCCGTCGCCGAACACCACGCCGCTCACCGCGCCGCTCACCGCGCCGTGGCTGCTCAGCGCGGTCGTCCGCTTGCCGGTGTGGACCCTGATCCCCATCCGTTCGACGACCTTACGCAGGATCCCGCCCGCCTCGTCGTCGAGCTGCTGGTTCATCAGCACCGGTCCGGACTGCACGACGTGCACGTCCAGCCCCTGCCGCTGCAGGCCGTACGCCGCTTCGAGCCCGAGCAAGCCACCGCCGATGACGACCGAGGTGCGGTGCTCCAGCGCGTGCTCCAGCATCGCGTTGGTGTCGTCCAGCGTGCGGAAGCCGAATACGCCGGGGGTGAGCACGCGGTCGTCGACCCACATGCCGTCCATCGGCGGGAAGAACGTCCGGCTCCCCGTGGCGACAATCAGCTTGTCGTAGGACAGGGTCGTGCCGTCGTTGCCGAAGACCTTTCGCGCGAAGCGGTCGATCCGCACCACCCGGACGCCTGCGTGCAGCGTGATGTCGTTGTCGGCGTACCAGTCCAGCGGGTTGAGGTAGATCTCGTCCGCGGAATCGCCGGCGAGGACGTGCGAGAGCATGATCCGGTTGTAGTTGCCGTAGGTCTCGTCGCCCAACATCGTGATCCGGAACTGCTCCGCGCCGCCACGGGCGAGGATCTCCTCCACCGCCCGCGCGCCGGCCATCCCGTTGCCGATCACGACGAGGTGGAGCCGGGGGTCCCCGGTCGGCTCGCCCATCTCAGACCTCCACCAGCCCGAGATCGACCACGACCGTGCCGGTCAGCCCCTCGGGCGCAGCGAGGTGCAGCTCGAGCACCGAGCCGTCCTCGATGTCCTCGACGACGGCGAGCGCCACGTGGCTGTCGGACCGAGCGCCGACCGGGAAGTAGCGCATCGGGGCGCCGTCGCGGACCAGCACCACCGTGATCAGCTCGTCGGTGCCGTTGCCACCGCGGAAGTACAACGGCTGGGTAGTCACCCCCATCGGGACCGTGTAGCGCAGGCTCTGGTGCAGGAGCGCCGGCTTGTCTACCCCCTGACCCTCGAACGGGAAGATCCCCTGAAGGAAGCGAGGCGTGCTGTGCATATGTATGTCTCCTCATGGCGGACGACTCGGGCTGGTCTGGGTTCAGGACGGGAGGGCCGCGCTGGATCCGGTGGGTGCTCGCTCGTCGCCGGGGTGGGCGTCCGCCGGCTCGACGGCGACCGGGCAGGTCTTGAACTCGGGCATCCGGGAGGTCGGGTCGAGCGCGGCGCTGGTCAGCGCGTTCACCCCCGACGCGCCGCCCCAGTGGAACGGCACGAACACCGTGTCGCGCCGGATGCCGGGGGTGAGCCGGGCGCGCAGCACTACGCTGCCGCGGGGGGTACTCAGGCGGACGCGCGCGCGGTCGACGACGCCGATCACGCCGGCCAGCTCCGGGTGCAGCTCGACGTACGCCTCGGGCTCGGCATGCTGCAACGACGGGCTGCGCCGGGTCTGCGTGCCGGACTGGTAGTGGCCCCGCGAGCGGCCCGTGGTCAGCAGGTAGGGAAAGTCGGCGTCCGGCCGCTCGGGAGCCGGCCGTGGTGTCACCGGGACGAACCGGGCCCGGCCGTCGGCGGTGGGGAAGGACTCAAGGAACATCCGGGGCGTCCCGGGGTGCGTGGGTGTCGGACACGGCCAGAACAGCTCCTCGCCCGCGGCGAGCCGGTCGTGGGTGATCCCGGCGTAGTCGGCTGTGCCGCCCGAGCTGGCCCGGCCCAGCTCCGCGTAAACCTCGCGTGGGTCGGTCGGGAAGTACTCCCCGCGGCCCAGCCGGTCGGCGAGCGCCCGCAGGATCTCCAGGTCACCGCGGACGCCCGCCGGGGCCTCGACGGCCTTGCGGCGCAGCAGCACCCGGCCCTCGGGGTTGGTCATCGTGCCGTCCTCCTCGGCCCACTGCGTGGTGGGTAGGACGACGTCCGCCCGCTGCGCGGTTTCGGAGAGGAAGAAGTCGGTGACCACGAGGAAGTCCAGGGCGTCGAGCCGCTCCGCGACGTGGCTGGCGTTCGGGGCGGACACCACCGGGTTGGACGCCGCGACTAGCAGCACCCGCACCCCGGCGTCGGTGCCCAACCGGTCGAGCAGCTCGTAAGCCGAGACGCCGGGGCCGGGCAGCTCGTCGGCATCGACGCCCCACACCGCGGCGACGTGCGCGCGGTCGGCCGGATTCGCCAGCTTGCGGTAGCCGGGCAGCTGGTCGGCCTTCTGCCCGTGCTCGCGCCCGCCCTGCCCGTTTCCCTGCCCGGTCACCGTGCCCCATCCGGAGCCCGCGCCCCGTCCTGGGAGGCCGAGGGCCAGCGCCAGGTTGATCCACGCCTGTGTCGTGTCGGTGCCGTCGGCGTGCTGCTCCACCCCGCGCGCGGTGAGGATCATCGCGGTGCGGGCGGTGGCCAGCGCGCGCACCGTCTCGGTCATCTCGGCGACCGAGACCCCGGTGGTCCGCTCGACGCGGTCCGGCCAGTCGGAGCGCACAGCCCGGCGCACCGCGTCGAAACCCGTGGTGCGGGCGGCGACGTAGGACTTGTCGACCAGGCCCTCCCGGACCGCGATGTGCAGCATCCCGTTGGCCAGCGAGAGATCGGTGTTCGGCACCGGCTGCAGGTGCCGGTGCGCGAGCTCGGCGGTCGCGGTGCGCCGGGGGTCGACCACCACGTGCAGTGCGCCCCGCTCGCGGCCGTCGGCGAAGAAGCGCATCGCCGGCGGCATGGTGTCGGCGGGGTTGCTGCCGACCAGCAGCACCACGTCCGCCTCCGGGATGTCGGCGAACGGAAACGGCATCCCCCGGTCCACGCCGAAAGCCCGGGTGCCCGCCGCGGCGGCGGAGGACATGCAGAACCGGCCGTTGTAATCGATGTTCGAGGTGCGCAGAGCCACCCGCGCGAACTTGCCGAGCTGGTAGGCCTTCTCGTTGGTCAAGCCGCCCCCGCCGAAACAACCCACCGCGTCTGGGCCGTGGCGGGCTTGCGCCGTGCGGATCGCGGCGACCACCCGGTCCAGCGCCTCGTCCCAGCTCGCCGGGAGCAGCGGGCCACCGCGCCCGTCTCGGACCAGGGGCGTGCCCAGCCGTTCGGGGTGCCCGAGCAGCTCGGCGGCGTTCGCGCCCTTGATGCACAACACACCCCGATTGATCGGGTCGTCGCGGCCGGTCAGCTCGATCGTGCCGTCGTCCCGGCTCGCCAGGCTGATCCCGCACTGCAACGAGCAGTACGGGCAGTGCGTGGCGATCGGTCCCGCGGTCACACGATCCAGTCTGGGTATGCGCTGTTACAAGGCGGTTGTCGAGCGGTTACATCGGGCCGGTAGGAACCGGCTCAGAGCAGTTCACCCCGCAGCCAGCGCCTCGGTGGGCGCCCGGGCGGCCCCGATCGCCGGGTAAAGCCCGGCCAGGACCCCGGCTCAAGTTTGCACGTGTTGATCACCTGGCTGGACTGTCGAGCATCCTTTCGAGCTCCGGACGAGGGTGTGCTCGTCGGCGCGACCTCTTGCGAACCCTGCAGCGGTGAGGTGCTGTCGATGCTGACACTCGCGGTGCAGGCGCTCATCCCGGTGGCGACGCTGCGCACGATGATCTCCGCCTACCCGACCTTCCACCGCGGCATGTTGGAAGCCTTGAGCGACCTCGAGAGTCAGTTGGCCTGACCTGCGGCCACCGCTTCGACGATGCGCAAGGGGCCCCCGGTGTTGATCACCGTGCTGTCGCTGAAGCCCGCAGCTTTCAAGAGCCCGTCCAGCGCAGTGCCGGTTCGCTCCCGCCCGCCGGTGCACGCCAACATGATGACGTCGAGGGTGTGGCCTCGTGGGTCGGGCGAGGTGTCGTCGAGGACGTTCTCGATGATGAGCACCCGCGCACCGGGCGACGCGGCCCGGCGTACGGCCCTCAGGATGGCAGCGGCTTCTGCGTCGGGCCAGTCGTGGATCACCTCCATGAGGATGTAGGCGTCTGCGGTAGGCAGCGGGTCGACGAAGAAGTCGCCCGCTCGCGGGGTGAGCCGGTCGCGGCCGACCTCGAGGGTCTCGATGACGCCGGGGAGGTCGAACAGGATCCCCTCCGACGTGGGCGTGGTGTCGAGGATCGCGCGAAGAAGGTGCCCGCGGCCACCGCCGATGTCGGCGATCGTGTCGAAGCGGCCGAAGTCGTAGGTGCCGAGCACCGCCGCCGTGTCAGCAGCCGCCTTGCCCGTCATCGCCTGGCCGAAGATCTCGCGTTCGTCGGCATGGGCGACGAGGTAGGGCCACAGCCCTTCGGCGGCGACCAGTTGGGTCGCGGGCGCGCCCGTGCGCACCGAGTACTCGAGCTGGTCGAGCGAGGCGCGGATCACCGGCATCCCGATCATCCGTGCGTAGGCGCGCATCGACATGGGGTGCTCGCTCTGCAGGAGCCGGGAGGCGTCGGTGTGCACGTAGCCGTCGTCACGCCGGTCGAAGATCCCGTACGTCGACAACAGGTGCAGCACCCGGTCCAGCGCCTCGGCGTCAGCTGCGCACGCCGATGCCAGCGCCTTGACGCTCACGATCTCGTCGGCGATGTGGTCTGCGACGCCGAGCTCGGCAACGACATGAACGGCTCTCGACACGAAGACGTGGTTCGTGAGCGTCCAGATGATCTCGTGCGGTTGCATGGTCGGGGTTGCGGTGGACATCGAAGCCTCCTGGTGGGTGACGGTGCACGTCAAGCTAGGAGCGGCTCTGCTCAGAGGCATCCGCCGGATTACTCAGAGCCATGCTCATTCATGGGGTTCGTTGGTTCGCCGTGACCCAGACGGCGATCTGGCTGCGGTTCGCCAGCAAGAGCTTGGTGAGGATGTGCTGAACGTGGTTCTGCGCCGTGCGCTCGGAGAGGTAGAGCTGCCCGGCAATCTCCCGGTTCGTCAGGCCCTTCGCTACGAGGGCAGCGACGTCTTGCTCCCGCGGCGTCAGCGGCGTAGGCGGACGCGACGTGTCGAGCTGCTCGATGAGAGTGGCGGCCTTGCTTCCGATCAGCGCCATGCCCAGTTCGGCGGCCTGCCTCGCGACGTCGGCTACGAGAGAACGGGCGCGGGCTACGTCACCCGGAGCTGCCCGGCGAGCCAGGACGGCGGCGAGCTCGTACTGAGCCTCGGCGTGGAAGCCGATGGCGCCGTTGACCGCGCAGGCTCGGACGGCTCGCTCGAGATCGGCCACTGCCTCGTCCAACAGTCCGAGATGTCGGGCAGCGACGCCCAGCCAGAGCTCTGCGGGGCCGAAGTAGGCGACGGCGCCTGCGCCGCTGGCAAGGTGAAGTCCCCGATAGGGGTTGAGCAGCTCGCGCAGCGTCGCCACGTCATCGGTGGCATCGAGTGCCACCGCCACACCGATCCCGAACCCATACGCGGACAGTGTTCCGTGGGCATGGGGACGCCACGTGGCAACGGGACCTAGTGACCGGTACAGAGCTCCGGCTTCCGACAACCGGCCGATTTCGGTGAGCAGGTGCGCGGGGGCGAGCACCATCATGAACACGACACGAGGGAAGTCGGTCGCTCGGACAGGGGCGTCCGTCAGGCCGTACGCCTTGAGCGACTGATCGTCGTGACCCGTGTGGTGGCCCACTGTCTGCAGCAAACCCGCCCTCGGCAGGCCGGCGAATGGCTGTCCGGAACGCGCGACGGCAGTGAACGCCTCGGCTGCCAGCCGCCGGGCATCCGCAAATCGCGCGTGTGCCTGCGCGAGCACCCCCTGCCCCCTCAGCAGCTGCCACTGCGCCCAGGGGCCACCTACCTCGTCGACGACGGGTCGCAAGGCTTCGAGCTCCCGCGCTGCGCACCTCGCTCGAAGGCAGCGTCGACGCGCCACAAGCGCGCCCACATCTCGACGCTCGGGTCGTGGCCATCCCGGCTGAGCGCGAGCATCCGCTTTGCGAGCTGCTCCCGTTCGGCCAGGCCGTCGGGCCCTTCGCAGACAAGCTGACGTGCCCGCATGGCGCCGATCAATGCTCGACAGTCCCCTGACTCCTCCGCCAGGACCAGTGCCTCTTCACTTGCCGGGCCGGCCTGCTCGTCGTCAGCGAGGTACATGCACGCCTCGGCGAGTCGGGCGGTAACTCTCGCCAGGAGAGCCGTGTCATCAGGTTCGAGTCCCGCTATCGCCTCCTCGCAGAGCCGACGGGCGGCGAGGTCGGACTCTGGCTGACCGAAAAGCCCCTCGAGGATGAGAGCCGCCTCGGCCACGAGATCCGCGCGCCGCATCCGCCGGGCGAGCGCCGCTGCCTGCAGGCACGCATCCAGCCTTCCGTTGACGTCGGCCGACGCGTGCAGTGCGGCGGCGACTCGCAACAGCAGTCGGCAACGCTCTTCGTCGTCGAGGTGGACACCGCCGACGTCGAGGCTCTGCCGGTACAACCGGGCCGCCTCCTCGAAGG
>JACDBJ010000571.1 GCA_013695005.1 Pseudonocardiales bacterium | reverse complement strand
GTCGTCGTGTCCCACCGGCCACTCAGCGAGTTGGCCAAGCAGGTGGCGGCAGTCAACCGACGAACCCTCGAGGCCGAAGTCGACGCGCCGGTGGCCGCGGCAGCGGACGTGCCGAGGGCCGATCTCGTAGCTCCTCGCGGTGCGCTCGAAGCGACGATCGCACAGCTGTGGAGTGAGGTGCTCGGCGGTGAGGTCGGAGTCGAGGACGATTTCTTCGAGCTTGGCGGCAACTCGCTGATCGCCGTGCAGCTGATCGCCCTGATGCGCAAGGAGATCGGCGTCCGGCTGCCGATACGCAGCCTCTTCGAGGAGCCGACAGTTGCCGGCCTGGCGAGCCTGGTAGAGCAGCTCACGGAGAACGAGCCGGTCGGGGCGCCTGACAAGACGATCGCGCGGCAGCCTCGCCATGACGACTGACGCTTCGCTGGAGGGGGAGGGTGCAGTGACCGACGTCCGCTACAAGGTAGTGGCCAACGACGAGGATCAGTACTCAGTCTGGGCCGAGGACCAACCCAGTCCTGCAGGATGGAGAGACGTCGGCGTGGCCGGGTCGAAGGCCCGATGCCTGGACCATATCGAACAGGTCTGGACGGATATGCGTCCCCGGAGCCTGCGGGAAGAAATGGACCGATGAGCGCTGGCCCCGCCGACGTCTTCCCGGCATCGTTCGCGCAGGAGCGCATGTGGTTCCTCGGACAGTTCGAGCAGGACCGTGCGGTCTACAACATCGGCGCGACGCTGCCGATGACGTTCGACCAACGGTTCCGGCCCGACTGCCTCGAGCAAGCGCTGACTGAGGTGGTCCTGCGCCACGAGCCGCTCCGAACCGCGTTCGCGGTACGGGACGAGCGCGTGCTGCAGGTCATCAAACCGGACGTGCCGATCGTCGTACCACGCAGTGACCTGTCCGCGCTGCCGTCACCAGAACGGACGGCGGCCTTGCACCGTCTCGAAGTCGAGGACGCCGCGCAGCCGTTCGCTCTGGACCGCGCACCTCTCTGGCGCGCTCGGCTCGTGCGCCTGACCGACGAGGAGTGGCAGCTCATCTGGATCGTCGACCACACCATCTTCGACGGCCGTTCTGCCGACGTCTTCGTCAACGAGCTCTATGAGCTCTACGACGCCCTGGTGGCTGGCCGGCCACCCCAGCTTCCGACACTGCGGATCCAGTACGCCGACTATTCGGTCTGGCAGCAGCGTCGGCTCGCAGACGGTCTCTGGGACTCGCAGCTCGGCTACTGGCGGGACACGCTCGCCGGCCTGCCGGCAGACGTCGGCATTGTGACCGACTACCCGCGACCCGCTGTGCGAACCGACGCCGGCGGCATGCTCGAGTTCGATGTGTCCGCCGAGCTCACCGACGGCATCGACGACCTTGCACGCCGCACGGGCAGCACATGGTTCATGGTCCTGATGGCTGCGTTCAAGGTCACGCTGTCACGGTGGAGCGCGAGGACGGACATCGTGCTCGGCTGTCCAGTGTCGGGACGAGTGTTGCCGGAACTCGAGGATCTGATCGGCATGTTCGTCAACTTGCTCGTCATCAGGACCGATCTCGCGGGCGATCCGTCCTTCCGAACAACGCTCGATCGCGTGCGCACGAGCCTGCTCGACGCTCTGGAGAACCAGGACGTGCCGTTCGAGAAACTCGTCGAGGCACTCGGGCCGGTCCGCGATCCCAGCCGGCCGCCCCTCTACCAAATTGCGTTCAACATGGTTCCGGCGGACACCCGAGGGCAGGTCTTCAACGGCACGGCGAAGGTCGATATCAGCATTGACGTCAACGTGCGCGGCGACCGCCTGCACGGCCGCGTCGAGTACAACAGCGATCTGTTCGATGCGCGGACCGTCCAACGGTTGATCAACTCCTTCCGTCTGGTGTTGTCGGCGGCGGTCGCAGACGACGACAAGGCGATCTCCACTCTCGCAGTGGTTGATCGCGCCGACCGTGCGTTGCTCGCCGACTGGGCCGGGACCGCTGACTCGACCGGCGGTGGGTCGGTCGTCGAGATGTTCGAGCAGCAGGTCCATGCCGCTCCCACCGCCGTGGCTGTCGTGTCCGGACCTCGCCAGATGTCCTACGAGGAGTTGAACGCGCACGCCGACGCCCTGGCTCTGCGGCTGCTGCGGGCCGGTGTCGGGACCGAATCGCGCGTCGGGCTGTGCCTCGAGCGCTCGATCGAGCAGCTCGTCGGTCTCCTGGCGGTGCTGAAGGCCGGCGGTTCCTACGTGCCCATGGATCCTTCCCTACCAGACGAGCGCCTCGACTTCATGGTGCGCGACACCGGCGCCGCGGTGCTGCTGACGCAGTCCGGTCTGGCCGCTGCCGCCAGGGCGGATCTGTCGGTGCTGCTGCTAGATGAGCTGTGCCCACCGGGCGATCTCGGCGAGCTGCCGGTCGGCGGTCCGCCGCCTGAGGCTGTCGCCTACACGGTCTACACGTCCGGGTCGACGGGTCGTCCGAAGGCCGTCGATGTCGAACACCAGGCGTTGGCGACGAGGGTCCGATGGATGCGTGATCGCTACGGTCTCGGCGTTGACGATCGGGTGCTTCAGTTCGCCTCGCTGAGTTTCGACACGCACGCCGAAGAGATCTACCCGTGTCTGGCCGCCGGCGCGACGCTGGTCATCCCACCTCCTCGCGTGCACCTGCCGGACTACCTGCGTACGGCCGAGGGTGCGGCGCTGACTGTGCTCGACCTACCGACGTCCTATTGGGAGGAGCTCCTGATCGGGCCGGGCCCGGCGCACTGGCCGGCCTCGCTCCGCCTGGTGGTCTTAGGCGGTTCCGAGCTGCGCGCCACCGCCCTCGCGGCCTGGTACGGCACGGTCGGCGAGCATGTTCGACTGGTCAATACCTACGGACCGACCGAGGCCACGATCATCGCGTCCGCCGCGACGCTCGATCGTGGAGAGGTGGCCCGGCGACCGACCATCGGGCAGCCGGTGGGGGACACTCGGATCCAGCTGCTCGACGGGGCGCTCGAGCCGGTTCCGATCGGTGCGCCTGGGGAGGTGTACATCGGCGGCGGCGGGCTCGCTCGTGGTTACCGGAACCGTCCTGGTCTGACGGCAGAGCGCTTCGTTCCCGATCCGGGGGGCGCTGCTGGCAGTCGGTTGTACGCCACCGGCGACCGAGCCCGCTACCGGACAGACGGGCTGCTGGAGTTCCTCGGACGCACCGATCGGCAGGTCAAGGTGCGCGGGCACCGGATTGAGCTGGGAGAGATCGAGGCTCGTCTGCTCGAACATGACGGTGTCGACCACGTCGCGCTCGCCGTGAGAGGAAACCAGAGTGGCGACCAAGAGCTGGTCGCCTATGTCGTGCCACGGGAGTACGCAACCTTGGAGGCCGTCGAGCTCCGCCGTTATCTGGCCCGCATTCTGCCGGAGTTCATGCTGCCGACCGCGGTGATGTTCCTCGAGAAGCTGCCGCTGACCTCGACGGGCAAGGTCGATCTCGATGCCCTGCCCACACCCCGTCGGGCCGATGGCGATGGGCGCAACAGTGTCGAGCCAGAGACCGAGTCCGAACAGCTCGTCGCCTCTGTCTGGGGCGACGTGCTCGGAGTGGGGCACGTCGGCGCGCTCGATGACTTCTTCGAACTCGGCGGGCACTCGCTGCTGGCGGCCAGGATGGTCACGCGTCTCGGTACGGCTCTCGGTCGGACGGTCCCGCTGCGGCTGATCTTCATACATCGCTCAGTGCGAACGTTCGCCGCGGCGGTTGATACCGATGCGGCGACAACGTCCGCACCCACATATGTGGCACCGGGTGGCTAGGGAACGGCGAGTTCGGCGATCCAGCGGAGCTGTTCGAGGCGTCGCCGGAGCGTCGGTGGCACTAGACCCACGACGAGGGTGCTGGTGCCGCTGACCCGGTACTCCTCAAGACGTTCCCGCACCCGTGACCGCGGCCCGCAGATGGCCAGCTGGTCGATCAGCTCGGTCGACAGCGCGGCGATCGCTTCACCCTGCCGTCCCGCGAGGAACGCCTCTTGAATGGCGGCTGCCTCCGCTTCGAAGCCGAGCTTGGCGGCGAACTGGGTATGGAAGTTGGTCTGTCGCGATCCCATGCCGCCGAGGTAGAGAGCAAGCATCGGTCGGATCATGTCGTAGGCAATCTCAAGATCATCCTCTACCAACGTGAGCACCATCGGCGCCACATCGAACCCATCGAGCGCCCGACCGGCCCTCGCCGCCCCCTCCGTCAGGAGCTTCCGTCCCGCCGCGACATACTCCGGCGGGCAGTTCAACGGCAGCCAGCCGTCGGCGATCTCGCCGGCGAGGCAGGTCGCCTTGGGTCCCATCGCCGCCAGATAGATGGGAAGCCGTTCCTGTACGGGACTGACGGCGAGCTTCAGCTCTTTCCCCTCGCTGTTGGGTCTTGGCACGGTCAGGGTCGGGCCCGAGTGACGAACCGGTTTCCCTTCCAGCGCCATCCGCGTCACTGCGACGTAATCGCGCGCGTGTAACAGCGGCCGGTCGAAGCTCAGTCCGTGCCAGCCCTCGACCAGCTGCGGTCCAGACGTTCCAAGTCCCAAGCGAAAGCGGCCACCGGAAATCTGGTCGATCGTCGCGGCGGTCATCGCGGCTGCGACGGGACGGCGCGCGGGCATCTGCAGCACGCCGGTTCCGAGCCCGATCCGCGTGGTCCTGCCGGCCAGCCAGGCCATCAGGCTCGCCGGGTCGGTCCCGTAGGTCTCGGCGGCCCATACCGAGTCGTATCCGAGGCGCTCGGCCTCGAGCACGAGTGTCAGGTGCTCCGCTGGACTGAGACCTGCCGTTCCCCAGTAGCTGAGGCTGTAGCCGAGTCGCATGATGATCCCTTACGTGTCGCGTCGTGCGTCATTCTCGGTTCACTCCGACGCGTGCTGCTCGTCGGCTGCAGGAGGCTGGAGCGGGTCGCGCAGCGATGCCGTGACGATCGCTCGGGCGACGTGGTCCACTGCCTCGTCCAGCAACCAGTGGGAGCCGCCGATCTCCCGTAGGTCCACCCCGACGCTGGTCTGCCGTCGCCAGCCGAGGAGTCCGCCGCGGCTGAGCAGTGTGTCGGCGTCGCCGTACAGGACGGTGATGGGGATCGACATCGGCGGTTGGCTGCGGTGCCGATAGCCGGCGACCAGGGCAAAGTCGGCACGAAGGGCGGGTTCGAAGACCGGTCGCATGTCCCTGCGGGCTGCCAGCTCGGCAGACGCCCCGCCCTGGGCGGGAAGTTGCTGCCAGAACAGCTCGGACGGCAGCAGGTGCAGGCGTCGCGGAATCTCGGCGACATCCGGCGCGGCCATGGAGCCGACGAACAGCCGCGCCGCCACCACGCCGGCCGTGTCCAGTCGGCGCGCGACGAGGTACGCCAGCAGGGCGCCGCTGCAATAGCCGAACAGCGTGAACCGCTCTCCGGCGTGCGTGGCGACCGCGTCGGCGAGGTCGTCGACCAAGGGTTCCAGGTCCGTCCGGGCCGGCTCCCGCTGCCGCGCTTGGCGGCCAGGCAGGTTCGCCGCCCAGAGATCCACGTGGGGCGCGCACGCAGCAGCCAACGAGGCCATCGACCCGGGTCCAGCTCCGGCATGCGGAAAGGCGAACATTCGGACCGCCGACTCCGCATCCGCCCGGAGCGGCACGAACCAGGAGTCAGATGCCCAGGTTGCGGCAGTGTCAGCGATCGCCATCCACCTCCGACACTGGGTCGGAACCGGTGGCTGATCGCAGATGGGCCGCTAGGTCGGCCGGAGTCGGATGGTGGAACACAGTGGTGACCGGCAGCGGTCGACCTGCGATGCGCTCGATCTGCGCGGTCATCCGGACCGCCGACAACGAATGCCCGCCGTGCAGAAAGAAGTTGTCCCGCTCATCGAGCTCCGGGCGCCCAAGGGTCTCCCGCCATATCTGCACGAGCTGTCCGACCAGGCTGCCGTTGTCGACAGCGGGTGGGCGACCCAGCTCCACGGCCGTCCGCCGCGCGTTCACGTCGACCAGTGCTGAGAGCGACCCGTAGTCGATCTTCCCGTTGGGCGTTGTCGCCATCGCCTCGACCACAACGATGTCGGAGGGGACCGCGTAGCCGGGGAGCACCGAACTCGCGTGCCGCCACACCTGCTCGGCGAATGCGGTGGGGGCGGGGTGCTCGCGCGGCTGGACGACGGCGCACAGGTGGCGGTCGCTCTCGGTGTCGCCTACGACGGTCACCGCCGCGACGACGACGCCTTCGTGCTCCTCCAGCACCGCCTCAACCTCGCCCGGCTCGACGCGGTGGCCCCGCAGCTTCAACTGCCGGTCGAGCCGCCCGGCAACCTCCAGGGAGCCGTCCCCGCGGATACATGCCCGATCGCCGGTGCGGTAATAGCGGCCGTAGCGAGGATGCTCCCCGAAATTCGCTGCTGTCAGCGTCGGGCGCCGCCAATACCCGGCGCTGACGCCGTCACCGGCGACACACAGCTCTCCGGGGACTCCTGGCGGCAGCTCCCGCAGGTGCTGGTCGACCACGAAGACGCGTGTGTTGGAGATCGGCCGTCCGATCGAGACAGGCTCCTCCAGAGGCGAGCGCAGCTCGGCCACGGTCGACCAGATCGTGGTCTCCGTCGGACCGTACACATTGAACAGGCGCGCGCCGGTATCGATCAGCCGTCGAGCGAGTGAGGCCGTCAGTGGCTCTCCTCCGCACAGGAGTTGCCGGCCCGCCAGCTCGTCGGTGACCTCGTCGGCCACCAATCGCCACAGCGTGGGCGTCGCCTGAACGACGGAGACGTCGTGTCTGCGCACCGCGTCGAGGAAGGCACGCGGCCGAAGCACAGTCGCATGGTCGATGACCACCACTCGTCCACCGCACGAGAGCGGAAGCAGCAGTTCCAGCGCCGAGATGTCGAATGTCGTCGTCGTGGACCACGACACCGCCTTCGAAGCGTCGAGATCGAGCCGGCCCACGAAGTCCTGCACGACGTTACGGAGATTGCGGTGCGTGACAACAATCCCCTTCGGCCGCCCGGTCGAGCCGGAGGTGTGGATCACGTAGGCGGCGTCCTCGGGGCTCGGTCGGTCGTTGAGCGGGCCGTCCGCCGGACCTGCGCTGCAGGCATCGACATCGACGACCCGACGACCGTCGGTCCATTCAGGAGGCTCGCCGCCGAGGATGACCACCCGAGCGTCGGTGTCTTCGACGGCGTAGGCGAGCCGGTCCGGCGGGTGCTCGACGTCAAGCGGAGCATATGCCGCGCCCGCGGTCCACACGCCAAGAATCGCGGCCGCCATCCATGCACCCCGGCTCAGGGCGATGGCGACGACGTCACCTGGCTGCACACCCGCAGTGCGCAGCGCGGCGCTCACCGCCATGGCCCGTGCCCCGAGAAGTCCGTAACTGACTGTGTTCCCGGGCTCGACGATCGCGGTGGCGTCCGGTGTGGCGGCGATGTGCGCCGCCACACTGCCGAGGAGCGTGGCCGGCGAGTCCCAGCTGCGCTCAGTCTCGTTGACGGCAGCAACCACCGCGCGATCTGCGGCGGTGGAGAAGGGCAGCTGGTCTAACGGGCGCTCGGGTTGCGTCGCCGCTGCGACGAGCAGCGCCTCCATCCGAGCGAGGAAGGCAGCAACCTGTTGCTGGTCGTAGATCTCCGTGCTGTACCACGCACGCAGCGTGAAGCGGTCCGGCTCAGGCACCGCGATGCACTGCAGGTCGAGCCTGCTCCGGTCGAACAGGTCCTCGATGTACTGCGGAACCTGTCCACAAATGCGGATGCCGGCGTCAGTCCAGGGGCGGTAGTTGAACATCTGGCGGAACAGCGGCACTCGCCAGTCGGCCGTGCTGTGCCCGTGCTCGGTGAGGATCGCCTCGACTGTCGCGTCGCTGTGCTCGACTCCTTCCAGGAAGGCGTCCGCCGTGCGGCTCACCAGGTCACGGAACCCGGCCGCCGGGTCCGGGCGGATGCGCAGCGGCATGGTGCTGACGCCGTATCCGACCTCGTTCCTGGTGGCAGGGGTGCGTCGACTGATCGGAATGCCCACGATCAGCTCGGGGCCGGCGCCGTGGCACAGCAGGGTGAGCAGGAAGGTGCTGAGCAAGATGATGTTGTCCGTGACCCGCAGTTCTCGGCGCAGGTCGGCCAGCGCGGCGATGGCCTCGGGCGAGAGCTGCACGCTGTAGGTATGTCCGGCAAAGGTCGGCTGGGACGGAGCGGGTCGTGTCCCCGGCAACGCCATCTGGGCAGGATCCAGGTCGCGCAGACGGTCGAGCCAGTACCGCATCGACTCCGCTGCCGGCTCTGACGTGCTCAGGCTCGCGGCCTCGCTGGCAAGATCAGCGGGGATCTGTCCTTGCTCGGCGATACCGTCGTAGAGCCGGCCGACTTCCTCCACGAGTATCTGCATCGATGCTGCGTCTACCGCGATGTGATGCGCCCCGAGGCAGACGACGCTGGCGCCGTTGGCCAGCGAAAAGTGCGCGACACGAAACGGTAGCTGCCGCTCGAGGTCGAATGGTGAATGCAGAAAGCTGCGGAGATCCTCCGTCAGGTCCTCGTCAGTCGTCGCTCTGGTGTCGAGAGTGACCTCGACATCTCCGGGGGCGGTCACGTGCTGGACGGGGACACCGTTGACCGTGGGGAAGCGCAGTCGCAGCGGGGGATGACGAGCCACGAGCTGCTGTACGGCCTGGTGCAGCGGCCACCACCGCAGCGGCCGGGCCGTGCGGAATGCGATGCCGATGTTCGACACCCCGCTGTCGGGTGCCAACTGCTCCAGGATCCAAAAAGCCCGCTGCACCCGGTCAAGCGGGCGCGCCTGATCCGCGGCTCCAGGCAACTCCGCTACGACGTTGCGGTCGCTTTCGTCCAGGACGTCCGCGGACGACACGTCCGTCGGCGCCTGCGTCGACAGCGTCCAACAGCGCTCGCGCTGATACGGATACCCGGGTACGGACACACGTTGCAGGGGAGCGTCAGAATCGATCCGGGACCAATCGAGGTCATGGCCGTGCACCCACAGAGCGGCGGCCGCCGTTCGCAGGTGTAGCTGATCACCGTGCAGGGTGGCCGTTCGGCCCGTCACCGACGCGATCGCGAGGCTGACACCGCCTGACGGCCCGTCGCTAACCGAGTGCAGCGTGTCATCGGAGCCCATCGAGATGACGTGGTCGCCTCCGGCGGCCTGGACGGCGGCCATGACCCGGTCCGCCTGGACTGGTTCTGAGGCGCGCGCTGCCCATGCACTCGGATCCAGTAGGGCGTCCTCTGGCTGGCGACATCCCGAGGTGCCGGAGTACACCGGGACCCGCGGCCGCCGTGTCGCCACCTCGGACGCCGCACGGCCCGGTGGGCGGCCGCTGGCACCGGTCACGAGTCTCACGGCGTCGCCGATGTCCATCGTCTCAGCGGCGAGTGCGGCAGCCACCTCCCCGAGTCCGTGGCCTACGAGCGCCGTCGGACGGATCCCCCAGCTCGTCCACGTCTTCGCCAATGCGTACTGGATGGCGATCATCAGCACCCGCGCGTGAGCGGGGTCATCGGACAGATCGAAGTCGTTCGCCAACCACCGGTCGTACAGTCGCACGTTGTGTCGTTCGGACGCCTCGAAGCACAGATCCATCGTCTCGGTGAACACTCGCTCGGTCCCGTACAACCCGGCGCCCGCCGACGTCGCGAGCAGCGGTTCGTGCGGGAACAGCAGGACGGTGTTGCGGCCTGCCTCGGGTGGCGATGTCGACATCGAGCGGATAGCGACGAGCGAAGCGTCGCGGAGTTGCGCACTCGCCTCTGCAGGGTCACGAGTGACCGCTGCGGCGCGGTAGGGATGCGCCGTTCGTCCCTGTCGCAGGGTTGCAACGACGTCTTGAAAGTCGTGGTCTTCAACTGTGGCGAAATGGGCGGCGAGGCGCTCTCGGGCGGCATCGACGGCCTCGGGAGACCGCCCCGACCACACCACGATCCGCGGACGACCGTCGGCCGGGCCCGTCGGGTGCGGTATCCCCTCCTGAACCACCAGACACCCGTTCGCGCCTGACGGGCCATGGGCGTGAACCACCGCCCGGCGGGGTTCGTCCGCCTCGCGTCGCCACGGCCGCGAGGCGCGGTCCACCACGAAAGGCGACTCGTCGAGTCGCAGGGTCGGATGTTGTGCGCTGTAGTTGATGCTCGGCGGAATCTGCTCCCGGTCCAGGGCCAGCACGACTTTGACCAGAGCGGCAACACCGGCCGCCCACGCCAGATGGCCGATGTTGGCCTTCACTGAGCTCAATACGACGGAGCCGCTGGACACGCGGCCCATCTGGTGCTCGAAGGCGGATCGTAGCGCTGTGACCGCCGCTCGATCGTGATCGGGGACGCCCGTTCCATCCGCCTCAACGAAGGAGACCTCGTGCGGAGCACGTCCTGCGATCGCCAGCGCGTCGACGATCGCGCTGCTGTCCTGCTCTTTCGGTGGCTGCCTCACATTGTCGTCTCGTTGAGGTCCGTAGCCGCTCACGGCGCTGCCGAGAATGAGGGCGCGGACATCGTCTCCGTCGGCCACTGCATCCGAGAGTCGTTTCAGCACAACACATGCCGCGCCGCTGCCGAAAACCGTGCCGGCCGCTGCTGCGTCGAACGGGCGGCAATGACCGTCTGGGGACCGGATGTCACCGGGCCTCCACCGGTAGCCGAGGCCATGAGGGAGCTGAACGTGTACACCGCCAGCGACCGCCATGTCGCATTCACCCACCAGCAGGGACTGGGTTGCCAGATGCACGGCTGCCAGTGAGCCGGACCCCGCCGTCAGCGAGCTGAGCGCGGCCGTCGGGGCTGTCACGGTCGGACCGCGCAGTCCGAGAATCTCGGATACCGGGGCGGCCAGCATGTCCGACGCGTTGCGGAGCGGATCCTCGTCGACGAGCTTGTGGTGCTGCCGCGGTCCGCACGAACCGAAGACACCGGTCGCCTCACGAATCCGGGTGACGTCATAACCTGCGTTCTCGATACCCGCGTGCACTACCTCCGTGAACAGACACACCTGCGGATCACGCAGGCTCGCTTCATGACGCGTCATGCCGAACAGGCCGGCGTCGAACCCCTCCAGGTGCGATGCCAGAGCAGCAGCATTGACGAACTGTGGGTGGTCGAGCTCGTGGGTCTGTAGACCGGCCTCGAGCAGCGCGGCTCTTGACGACGGCACGACGGCCTCGATGCCGCCGCACAGCATCGACCAGTAGTCATCGGTGTTCCCTGCGCCCGGAAGGCGGCAAGCGAGTCCGACGATGGCAATCGGCTCGATCGGCTCGACCGGCCCGCTGGTCACCGAGTCAAGCCGTCACGCCGGACACCTCGGCGAAACTCTCGTCGAGCGCCTGCTGACCTGCCGCGCCGCTGCTCGGCTCGCGGGCTGGTGACGCTCGCGATCGAAAGGCTTCGGGCGTCGCTCAAGTACGCGGCGAAGCTTCCCAATGTCGGGTACGTGAACAAGATCGACGGCTCGAGAACGACTCCGAGCTCGTCACAGACGAGATCGAAGATCTGCACCAACTTAAGGGACGTCAGCCCCGCCTCGAAGAAGTTGACCGCGGGGCCTACCGGGTGCCCATGGACCTGCTCGATGATCGCACCCACGGTCCTGAGTACGTCAGCCAACCGCGCTTCGTCCATGTGACCCCCCGCGTTGCGGCGCCGGCCCCGACGCATGCTGACGTCTCCAGCCGGACTGGACGAAGTTTACCGACGACAGCCCTGCACGCATGGGTAGGAGGCCGATTTCCTCACGTCGCGACCCCTTGCGCAGCCATCGGCCGATGACGAGCCCACGCTCCATCAGGATGGAGCGAACATGGAGCCACGGCCCGCCGTCAACCGCGCCAAACGGTGCCCAACGGTCGTGAACGGCGCCATCTTGACGAGCAGATTCGCTGTTTCTGCAGGTCAACGGCTTGTACGGACGGGCCTGGGGGTCAAGGGGTCGCAGGTTCGAATCCTGTCGTCCCGACAGAACGCAGGCCCGCTGACCTGACGGTATCACCGCAGGTCAGCGGGCCTATTTCGTCTGACGGATCGGCCTCGCAAGATCAATCAAAGCCTCCAAAAACAAGATCAACAGACCAATTGTGGAGCGAATATGGAGCGACGGCATCAAAGTCGGGCGGCCGCCTAGACAAGGGGTCGCGTACCGCTAGACAAGGGGTCGCGTTACATCGCCGCAGGAGCGCCGCGGCCGCCGACAACTCCGGGGCTGCGCCGTGGCCGCCGCTGGACGGATCCGAGCCGAACTGCCGCTGACCTGCCGGCAAATGGGACGCAACGGTGCGCAAGTGCTCTACGAGTTGGTCTGCGCCGCCCTGGTCAATTGAGCGGCTCCATGGGCCATGATCAACGAGTCTGAACGAGCAGGCGTGGTTCGCCGTGGAGTGGCCCTTCGCGGCTGCCTTCCCCCGCGGCTAAATTCTGACCGTCTCGGGGCAGCAGGTTGCGGAGAGCACGTTTCGCGTGCTGAACCGGTCGGTGCACCCAACCCAGCACAATACGAACCCAAACCTGCTGGTCAGCGGGGCGCCGGTCGCGGTGATGGCCGTGCACGCCAAGATCCGACGGGCGGGCTCCGGCCGATCGGTCTGATAACCGGGCGCTGCGGCGGTTTGGCTGGCCGTGAGGCTCCGAACGAGGCGCGCGGGCGCCCTTGGGCGGTTCGAACTGCCCGAGAACGGCGGCGGCGTCGAAATCGCATCGAGGTACTCGACTGCGGCCTGCGACGCCAGGGCGGCTTGCCCTGGTGCTCGGCTGATCAGCAGAAGCGCGGTGGTCGGGTTACTGGTGAACCGCTGCAGTTCGGGGGTGGGTTTCATACATCCGGACGGCCACGATGAGCCCTGATGCGATGGTGAGGGCGGCGCCGGTCCAGATGGCGGTTCGGAGGTTGAAGGCGTCGGCGAGTAGTCCTGCGGTGAGGGCGCCGAGTGCGAATCCGCTGTCGCGCCAGAGGCGGTAGACGCCGACTGAGCGGGCGCGCCAGCTTGGGTGGGCGACGTCGCCGATGCTGGCGAGCAGGGTGGGGTAGACCAT
>JACDBJ010000565.1 GCA_013695005.1 Pseudonocardiales bacterium | reverse complement strand
ACTCGGCGCCCGTGCCGGCGATCGGCGAGTACGCCGGCGCGATCGCCGCTGCGGTGGCCGAGCACTTCGCCCGCCCGCCGCGGCTGCTGCTGGAACCGGGTCGGGCGCTGGTGGCCGACGCCGGGGTGATCCGCGCGCAGGTGGTGCGGGTGTCGGCGCGGCCCGGGGTGGACGGCCGGCGCTGGGTGTACCTGGACGTCGGCCGCTACGGCGGGCTGGCGGAAACCGAGGGCGAGGCGATCGTCTACCGGTTGCGCGCACCCGGACGCAGCGGGCCGACAGCGCCCGTGGTCCTCGCCGGACCGAGCTGCGACGGCGACGACGTGCTGTACCGGCGCAGCACGGTCGAGCTGCCGGTCAGCCTGGCCGCCGGCGACCTGGTCGAGATCCTGTCCGCCGGCGCGTACACCGCGAGCTACGCCTCGGTCGGGTTCAACGGCCTCCCCCCGCTGGCCGTGCACGTGCTTGAGACCTGAGACCCGAGGCCATCGCGCGGCAGCGGATACGGTGGCTGGCGTGACCGAAGCCTCGCAACAGCCGCGCGGGCGCCACGTGTTCGCCGAGCTGCGCGGCATCTCGCCGGCGGTGCTGGACGACGCGCCGAAGCTCTCCGAGGCGCTGCGGTCCGCCCTGGTCACCGCCGGGGCGCAGGTCCGGCAGGTGGTGTCCGAGGCGTTCACTCCGCACGGCGTCACGGTCGTCGCCGTGCTGGCCGAGTCTCACGCGTCGGTGCACACCTGGCCGGAGCACGGGCAGGCCTTCGCCGACGTGTTCACCTGCGGCGACAGTGCCGACCCGGTGGCCGCGGTCCGGCTGCTCGGCGACGCGCTCGGGGCCGCCGATACGACGTTGCGGGTGGTCGACCGCGGCGCCGGCAGCCCCGACAGCTCCCCGACGCTCAGCGAGCCGCTGTCGGCCGGGCTGCGGCGGCTGTGGGAGCTCGGCGAGGTGCGGTGGCAGGGCGACACGGGCTTCCAGCGGGTGCTGATCGCGGACACCTCGCACGGCGTGACCCTGTTCTGCGACGACGAGCGGCAGAGCGCCGAGAGCAGCCAGCTCGTGTACCACGAGGCGCTGTTCGTGCCTGCCGCGCTGCTCGCCGAACGGCTCGACTCGGTGTTGGTGATCGGGTCCAGCGAGGGCGTCGTGAGCCAACTCGCGGTCAGCGCGGGCGCCGCGGTGGTCGACCACGTCGACATCGACGCCGAGTGTGTCCGGGCCTGCGCCCGCCACCTGCCCTACGGCTACCGCGTCGAGGAGCTCGCCGCCGCCGAGCGCGGCGATGGCCCGGTCCGGATGCACTATGCCGACGGCGCGGCGTTCGTGGAGCACGCCGACCGGCGCCGGGACGTGATCGTGGTCGACCTCCCCGACGAGCGGCCGGACGACGCGGGCGCGCAGCACAACCGGCTCTACGGCACGGAGTTCCTGCGCCGGTGCGCGGAGCTGCTGACGCCCGGCGGGGTGCTCGTCAGCCAGGCCGGCTGTCCGACGCTGTGGCGCAACGAGACGCTGCGCACGGCGTGGCGGCGGTTCGGTGCGGTCTTCGACACCGTCGCCTACCACGGCAGCGACGAGCACGAGTGGGCGTTCCTGCTCGGCGGCCGCGAGCCGGTAGCCGACCCGACCGCGCTCATGGTCGACCGGCTGCGCAGCCTCCCGTACCGGCCGGTGTCGATCGACGCCGCGCGGCTTCAGGCGGGCTCGATGCCGCCCCGCTCGGTGCGGGAGTCCTCGATACGGTGACATGGTCGTGGACTTCCCACCGGCTTTACACGTACTGGTCAGGGTGAGGCAGTGTTCTCCAGGTCTCGGGTACCTCGGAGCGAGCAGGACCCCCACCAGGGCTACGTCGCAGGTCGCTACCGAGACGGGTCGCTCAGCGACGACTGGACGGAGGCCCGGCGGTGCGCCGACCGGACGTTCGTGCGGTACGTCGCAAGGTGCACCTGCGGCTGGATCGGGCTGGACGACGCGCCGGACGAGCGCGGCGCCGAACGGTGCGAACGGGACTGGCGAGCCGACCACCAGCCGCTCGCATCGGCGGTGGCTACGGCGCTGAACCAGCCGACCGCCGCCCCGATGCGTGCGGGCCGCGTCGGTCGACCGTGACGACGCGGTTGGGCGTAGGCACGATGCCACCACGTCCGCGGCGGGAGCACTAGGCCGTGCGGCACAACATCGCGGCCGGGTGGGCCGCGGCGTTGAGCGCATGCGTCGTGTTCACGGGGGCGTGCACGGCCAGCGTGACGGCCACGCCGAGCCCGGCGTCGGAGAGCCCGGTGACCACCGCGCTACCACCCGGCCTGGACTATGTGGCGCTCGGCGACTCCTACACCGCCGGCCCGCTGATCCCGACGCTGACGGGCATGCCCACCGGCTGCTTCCGCTCCACCGGCAACTACCCGGCGCTGGTGGCCCAGGCCATCCGACCCGCGAGCTTCACGGACGTGAGCTGCGGTGGCGCGGCGACGCCCGACCTGACCCGATCGCAGTCGGTATCGCTCAACGGCCGCAACATCCCGCAGCTGCAGGCGCTGGCACCGGACACCGACCTGGTCACGCTGGGTATCGGCGGCAACGACATCGGCTTCATCGAGATCGTCAACACCTGCGCGCGGCTGTCCAAGACCGACCCGGCCGGTGCGGCGTGCCGCAGCCATTACACATCCGGGGGCACCGACCAGCTCGCGGCGCGCATCGCCGCGACCGCCCCGAAGGTCGCCGCCGGGCTCCGTGCCGTCCGCGACCGGGCGCCGAACGCCAGGGTGTTGCTCGTCGGCTATCCAGTGCTGGTGCCCGACAGCGGCCCTGGTTGCTTCCCGGACGTGCCGTTCACGACCGGCGACATCGGCTACCTGCGAGCGGTGGAGCAGCAGCTCAACGCCATGCTGGCCGAGCAGGCGCAGGCCGTCGACGCGACCTACGTCGACACCTACACCCCGAGCATCGGCCACGACTGGTGCCAGCCCACCGGTACCAAGTGGATCGAGGCACTGAAACCGACCTCTCCCGCCGCGCCCGTGCACCCCAACGCACTGGGTATGCAGGCGACCGCCCGCGCGGTCCTGGCGACCCTCGGCCACTAGCGCGCCCCCGCCCCGACCATCTTGTCAATCAATTGATTGATGGACTACCGTTCGAAGGATGAACGCACTGCAGCAGACCGCCGGACGTCGACGCGGTGAGGCGGCGGAGCAGACGCGGGAGAAGATCCTGCGCGCCGCCGTCGCGGAGTTCGGCGCCAAGGGATATGCGGGCGCTCGCACGGCGGGGATAGCGGCGAGGGCCGGCGTGAACCAACAGCTCATCTCGTACTACTTCGGCGGCAAGCAGGGGCTGCTCGACGAGCTGCGCAGGCGGTGGGCGGCCACCGAGGCGGCGGCGGTGCCGTCCGACGCGTCCTTCGCCGACGCCGTGTCGGGCTACCTCGACGTGACGCTGGAGCAACCGGACTGGGCCCGGCTGATGATCTGGCAGGGGCTGGGGGATGGCCACGCAGGCGGTGAGCACGACGGCGCGCAGCGCGTGAAGCTGCAGGACGCCGTCGAGCGTCTTCGGCGGCGGCAGGCCGACGGAGAGGTCACCGACGAGCTGGACGCCGAGTTCCTGCTGCTGATCGTGTACGCGGTCGCGTTCGCGCCGATCGCGCTGCCGGGCGTCGTGTCCGGCATCTTCGGGGTGGACCCGTTGTCCGCGGAGTACCGCGACCGGTGCAGCGAGCAGCTGCGCAGGCTGGCCGAGCCCGGCGGAGTACGGGAATGAGCCGGACCGTCGTCTTCACCGGCTACGGCGACGCCGACGTCCTGCACGTCGTCGAGGAGGATCCGGCGTCGCCCGGCCCCGGCCAGGTCCGCGTCCACGTGCGGGCCGCCGGCGTCCAGCCGTTCGACTGCCTGTTCCGCAGCGGCGCTGCACAGCGGTGGATGCCGGCCCGCTTCCCGCAGCGCCTGGGTAACGAGTTCGCAGGCGTCGTCGACGCGCTCGGACCGCACGTCGACGGCGTTGCCGTCGGCGACGAGGTCCTCGGCTGGGCGATGCTCGCCTCCTACGCCGAGCACGTCGTGGTGGTTGTGCCGACCAGATCGCCGCCAAGCCCGCCGCGATGCCGTGGGCGGAGGCCGGCGTGCTGTCCGCGTCCGGCCAGACTGCGGCGGCTGCGCTCGCCACGTTGGGGGTCGGCAAGGGCGATACGGTGCTGATCCACGGCGCCGGCGGGGGAGTCGGCGGGTTCGCCGTACAGATCGCGGTCGCAGCCGGCGCCACCGTGGTCGGCACCGCGAGCGAGCCCAACCACGAACATCTCCGCACGCTCGGGGCCGTTCCGGTGAGCTACGGCGACGGCCTTGCCGAGCGGGTGCGGGCGGCGGCGCCGGACGGGGTGGACGCGGCGCTGGACGCCTCCGGCACGGTCGCGGCGCTGCAGGCGTCGCTGGAGCTCGTCAGCGATCCCGACCGCGTCGGCACCGTCTCCTTCCAGCCCGCCGCCGACCAGCTCGGCGTCCGGCGGTTGAGCACCGAGCGTTCGCCGGCCCTGCTGACCGAGCTCACAGAGCTCTACACCGCTGGCCGGCTCCGCGTCGTGCTCCAGCAGGCCTGCCCGCTCGAGCACGCGGCCGACGCGCACCGAGCGGTGGAGACCGGCCACGTTCGCGGCAAGGTCGTGCTCACCGTGGACTGACGCGCCGGCCGGATCGGAGCCCGGCGAGCAGGCCGCGCTGCGGGATGCCGCGGATCGGCTCCGGGCCCGCGCCGAGCTCGGCGAGGATGTCGTTGGCGGCCATCACCCCCGACGCGGCCGCCCGTTCCATGAGGCCGGTGCAGAACGGCAGCTCGACGTAGTCGCCGGCCACCCGCACGC
>JACDBJ010000537.1 GCA_013695005.1 Pseudonocardiales bacterium | reverse complement strand
GGACTGGGCCGGGCCGTGCCGGTTAGGACACCGCGCGGTCGTGCCGGCGCTTACCGGGGGCTGTGGCAGTGGCCGCTGCGGTCGCCCCGCCGCCTGGCGGCGGTCGGCCTCGGCGTGGTGGCCGTGCTGGCCGGGATCACGGTGCTGATCTCGTTGCTCGCGGACCCCAGTCGCAGCGCCACGCCGAGTCCCAGCGGCAGCCAATCCAACGCCGTCGCCCCGTCTCGCTCCGCCGGCGCGTCCACCACCGGGCTGCCACCCGTGGCAGAGCTGACGCCCACGCTACTGCCGCTCACCCAGGCCCCGCCGGCGGCGCTGACCGCCGCCTCCAGCTGGGCCACCGCATGGGCGACCCACCCGGCGGGCGCCACCACCGAGCAGTGGCTGGCCGGCCTGCGGCCCTTCACCACGCCGGAGTACCTGGCGGTACTCGGCAACACAGACCCGGCGAACGTGCCCGCCACCTCCGTCACCGGCCCACCGAAGCCGGTGCTCGTCTCACCACGGTCGTTGCGGGTAGAGGTGCCGACCAACGCCCTGACGTTGCTGTTGCTGGTGGTGGACTACACCGGCAACGGCGACTGGCGGGTCGCCGGGCACGATCGCGCCGACGCGGTGGCAGGCGGGTGAGGGTTCGGTGGGCCCGATGAGGGCGCTGCGACCGCTGCGGCTACTCGTGCCGGCGGTCGCCGTGTTCGCGGCCCTCGCGCTGTTCGTCGGCCTCGGTTTCCTGGTGCTCGGCGGCAGTGGCGGGCAGGGCGGCAGCGGTTGCGACGGCGGGATCGGCCCGGCCGGTCCCAGCGGCGTCGGGCGCAGCGGCCCGATCGACCCCGCCCAGCTCAGCGCCGAGCAGCGGGAGAACGCGACGATCATCGTCGGCGTCGCCAGGTCGACCACGTGATGCTCTACCTCGGCGACGGCAAGGTCGTCGAGGCCCCCTATCGTGGTCCAGCCGCTGCGGGTGCGCCCGATCTCGTGGGACGAACCCGAGCTCGTGTCGCTGGCCACCCGCCCCGGCACCACCCCCAACCGCGCCTGAACCCGGAGCGCCGAATGACCGAACCTGCCCGCTCCGCCACCCCGGTCCGCGACTTCCTGGACCGGCCGTCCCTCGGGGCGACCGAGGACCACCTCGTCGTCCCGCGCTCGCTGGCGCAGTCGATGCCGCTGCGCTGGCAGCAGACGTTCGTCGGGCTGCTGGCCGAGCTGCACCACGCCTACGCGCACCTGCCGTGGCCCGACTACGTCGTGGTTCCCAGCCGCCGCGAGGTGCTCACCGATCTCGATGAGCAGCAGCTCGCAGCCGCCGGCTACGTCGCCGACCTCGACGCCGACGGCACTCTGGTCTACCGCGATGCCGACGACGCGATCGTCCGCGATCCGGAGGACCGCAAGGTGCTCGCTCCGGTCCCCGACCCGCTGCCGAAGGCGTCCGCCGGACACATCCGCCCCAGCGCCGCCGATCCCCTCTAACCCGCGAGTTGCGCGCTTCGACCCGGCGAGTTGTGCGCTTCGAACCAGCGAGTTGCGCCACGCGCCGGTCCCGCCGATAACACGGGCGGAGCGGCCGGGAACACATGCGCCCCGTACCTCGTTGGGCAAGTCGACAAGGTTGAGCGGGGTCCGCGCAAGAGTCGGCTTGACGGCCGAAGCGGAACCCGGCCAAACTTGAGCCAAGGCAACTCAAGCTTCGGAGGACAGAGATCATGGCTCGTGCGGTCGGTATCGACCTCGGCACCACCAACTCGGTCGTAGCCGTCCTGGAGGGCGGCGAGCCCACGGTGGTCGCCAACTCGGAGGGCTCACGGACCACACCGTCCGTCGTGGCCTTCGCCCGCAACGGCGAGGTGCTCGTCGGCCAGTCCGCCAAGAACCAGGCTGTGACCAACGTCGACCGCACCATCCGGTCGGTCAAGCGTCACATGGGCAGCGACTGGTCGGTGGAGATCGACGGCAAGACGTTCACCGCGCAGGAGATCAGCGCGCGCGTGCTGCAGAAGCTCAAGCGCGATGCGGAGTCCTACCTGGGCGAGACCATCACCGACGCGGTGATCACCGTCCCCGCGTACTTCGAGGACGCCCAGCGCCAGGCCACCAAGGAAGCCGGCACGATCGCCGGTCTGAACGTCCTGCGGATCGTGAACGAGCCGACCGCCGCTGCCCTGGCCTACGGCCTGGACAAGGGCGAGAAGGACCAGACGATCCTGGTGTTCGACCTCGGTGGCGGCACGTTCGACGTCAGCCTGCTGGAGATCGGCGAGGGCGTCGTGGAGGTCAAGGCCACCAACGGCGACAATCACCTCGGCGGCGATGACTGGGACCAGCGGATCATGGATTGGCTGGTCGAGAAGTTCAAGTCATCCGCAGGCATCGACCTGACCAAGGACAAGATGGCGCTGCAGCGGCTGCGTGAGGCCGCCGAGAAGGCCAAGATCGAGCTGTCCAGCCAGTCCAGCGCGACGATCAACCTGCCGTACATCACCGTCGACGCGGACAAGAACCCGCTGTTCCTGGACGAGACGCTGTCCCGCGCCGAGTTCCAGCGGATCACCCTCGACCTGCTGGACCGCACCCGTGCGCCGTTCCAGCAGGTGATCAAGGACGCCAGCATCGCCGTCGCCGACATCGACCACGTCGTGCTGGTCGGCGGCTCGACCCGCATGCCGGCCGTCACGGAGCTGGTCAAGGAGCTCACCGGCGGCAAGGAGCCCAACAAGGGCGTCAACCCCGACGAGGTCGTCGCGGTCGGCGCCGCGCTGCAGGCCGGCGTGCTCAAGGGCGAGGTCAAGGACGTCCTGCTGCTGGACGTGACGCCGCTGAGCCTGGGCATCGAGACCAAGGGTGGCGTGTTCACCAAGCTCATCGAGCGCAACACCACGATCCCGACCAAGCGCTCCCAGCCGTTCACAACGGCCGAGGACAACCAGCCCAGCGTCCAGATCCAGGTGTTTCAGGGCGAGCGCGAGATCGCGTCCTACAACAAGAAGCTCGGCATGTTCGAGCTGACCGGGCTGCCGCCCGCACCACGTGGCATCCCGCAGATCGAGGTCAGCTTCGACATCGACGCCAACGGCATCGTCAACGTCTCGGCCAAGGACCTCGGCACCGGCAAGTCGCAGGCGATGACCATCACCGGCGGCTCGGCGCTGAACAAGGACGAGATCGACCGAATGATGCGCGAGGCCGAGCAGCACGCCGAAGAGGACAAGAAGCGGCGTGACGAGGCCGAGACCCGCAACCAGGCGGAGTCGTTGGTGTACCAGACGGAGAAGTTCGTCAAGGACAATGACGACAAGCTGCCCGACGACGTCAAGGCCGACGTGAACGTGGCGCTGTCCGACGCGCAGGAAGCGCTCAAGGGCAACGACACCGACCGGATCAAGTCCGCGATGGAGAAGCTGGCCACCGAGTCGCAGAAGATGGGCAGCGCGCTCTACGCCCAGCAGCCCGGCGGCGCTGGCGGCACCGACGGCACTGCTCCTGGCTCGGACGGTTCCGACGCGGCCGGCTCCGGCGACCAGGGCGAGGACGTCGTGGACGCCGAGATCGTCGACGAGGACAGCAAGCAGTGAGCACCCAGGATTCGTTCGGGCGCTCGCGGGCGGCCGGGGATCGCGGCACCGAGGCCGAGCGGGTGGTCGTCCGCGACCGTCGCCGCATCGACCCGGTGACCGGTGAGGCGCGGGCCCCGGGTGGCGGCGATCGGCCGTCGCCCGGTCCGCCCTCACCGCGCCCTGGCCCCGATCAGGAGTCGGAGGAAATAGTGAAGCTCACGGCGGAGCTGGAGGAGCGCACCGCTGACCTGCAACGGGTCTCCGCCGAATACGCCAACTACCGCCGCAGGGTGGACCGAGACCGGCAGGCGGTGGTCACCGCGGCCAAGGCCCAGGTGGTCGGCGAGCTGCTCACCGTGCTCGACGACATCGACCGGGCGCAGGCGCACGGCGACCTCATCGGCGCGTTCAAGCTCGTGGCCGACAAGCTGCAGGATGCACTCACCCACGTCGGGCTGGAGTCCTACGGATCCGACGGCGAGCCGTTCGACCCGGCGGTGCACGAGGCCGTGCAGCACGCCAGCTCGATCGAGGTGGACGGGCCGACGGTGTCCGCGGTGCTGCGTCGCGGCTACCGGCTCGGTGATCGCCAGCTGCGGCCCGCGATGGTCGCGGTGACCGACCGGGCCGGTGGGCTGGATGACGCAGACCTCGCCGGCGATGTGGACGCCGAGATCGTGGAGGAGACCACGGCGCCGAGCGCCGAGCCCGATGCACCTGAGTCGGAGCCGACGTCGGATCCCCGTGCCACGCCCTGAGCTGACTGACGACGCACGGGGAACGCCGAGAGGAGGCGGGGCGCGGTGACGACCCAGCGTGACTGGATCGAGAAGGACTTCTACCGCGAGCTCGGCGTCTCCGCCGACGCGTCGGCGGACGACGTCAAGAAGGCGTACCGCAAGCTGGCCCGCCAGCTGCACCCGGATGCCAACCCCGGCAACGCCGAGGCCGAGGCTCGCTTCAAGGCGGTCTCGGAAGCCTACGGCGTGCTGTCCGACACCGATAAGCGCCGCGAGTACGACGAGATGCGCCGGCTGTTCGGCAGCGGCGGTGTCCCTGGCGGCTTCGGCGGCGGTGGCGGGTTCGCCGGCGGCGGCGGGGCAGGCGGGTTCGACCTCAACGACCTGTTCGCCCAGACCTCGGCGAGCGGCGGCGGTGGCGCCGGCGGTATCGGTGACATCTTCGGCGGGATCTTCGGCCGCGGCGGCTCCAATGCGCGCACCACGACCCGGCAGCGTGGGGCGGACGTCGAGAGCGAGATCCGCATCGACTTCACCGACGCCGTGCGCGGGGCGACCGTCGCGCTCCGGCTTACCTCGCCGGCGCGCTGCGAGACGTGTGCCGGCACCGGGGCCAGGCCTGGGAGCACGCCACGCACGTGCCCGACCTGCGCCGGTGTGGGGCTGGTCAGCCGCAGCCAGGGCTCCTTCGCGTTCTCCGAGCCCTGCCGCGACTGCCGCGGCACCGGCCGCATCATCGACGACCCGTGCCCGGACTGTGGCGGCGGCGGCACGACCACCCGAACCAGGCCGCTGACCATCCGGGTGCCGGCCGGGGTGAACGACGGTCAGCAGATCCGGATCGCCGGCCAGGGCGAGTACGGCCGTGGCGGTGCTCCCGCCGGTGATCTCTACGTCCGGGTGCACGTCAAGCCGCACCCGCTGTTCGGGCGCTCCGAGCGCAACGCCGACGACCTGACGCTGAAGGTGCCGGTGACGTTCCCCGAGCTGGTGCTCGGCACGACGATGACGGTCCCGACGCTGGACGGCACGGTGTCGCTGAAGGTGCCGCCGGGCACGGCGAGCGGGCGCACGTTGCGGGTCCGCGGCCGGGGCGTGCAGCGCAAGGACGGCCGCAACGGCGACCTGCTCGTCACCGTCGAGGTGGCTGTGCCCGCGAGGCTCGACGACGAGGCCGCCGCAGCCCTGCAGGCCTACGCGGACCAGACGAAGTCCCTCGACCCGAGGGACGGCCTGCTCGGCGACGCAACCAGGTGATGCGTATGGGTGCTCAGAGCGGCGATCCTCCGGGGATGCCTCCGGGGATGCCACTGCCCCCGGGTACCACCGCGGACAGCCCGGTGTTCGTCATCTCCGTCGCGGCGGAGCTGGCGGGCATGCACGCCCAGACGTTGCGCAGCTACGACCGGCTGGGACTGGTGAGCCCCGGCCGCGCCGCCGGCGGCGGTAGGCGCTACTCCGCGCGCGACATCGCCCTGCTGCGCGAGGTGCAGCGCCTGAGCCAGGGCGAGGGCGTCAACCTCGCCGGCGTGAAACGGATCATCGAGCTGGTCGAGCTGGTGGAGGAGCTGCAGAACACCGTCGCCGAGCTCACCGAGCGGCTCGCCGCGGCGGAGGTCGCCGCCGAGCAGGCAGCGGCCGTCGTGCACGCCTCCTACCGACGAGACCTCGTCCCCATCACCCGACGTACGGCGCTCGAGGTCTGGCGCCCGCGCCGGGAGAGCTAGTCGCCGCAGCGCTGGGTGCCGGTGCGCCGCCATCGCATGCCGGGCGAAAACGCGGATCACCCCGCTGAGCGACTGTATCGAGATCTTACTTGGGTCGACTAAGCCGCCGTAGCAGAGCTTTCAGCGCCTGTATGCTAGCCTTGACCGAAGCGCACTGTCGGTTGCTCATTGGTGCGAAGCGGAGGAGCGGGTCATGGAGTTCCAGGCAGTGACTGTGTCGGTACCAGCCCACCGGATAGCCGACCTTCTTGCCTACGCCGCGGAGCTGGCGAGGTCCGTAGATGAGTCCGACGATCAAGCGATCACAGCACCTAAGGGCTTCGGCGCGGACGCTGTCCGCCAGGCCTATCTGGGCGGCGAGAGCCTCCGGTGGCGTCCTTTTCTCGAGATCCTGGCTAGGCGACCAGGCGAATGGGTCGAGTGGTTGTCGCTCTGCGAGCAGATCAACTTCAAGCCCGCGCAGGCTGCGGGGATGCTTGGCGCGGCGGAGCGTCGCTGCCATCAGCTCCCCCCCTACGAGAGAAAGCGGGATCGCGGTCGGCAGTACTTCCGAATGCCCGCTCCAGTGGCAGAGATCATCCGCGAGCTGGCCGCGCAGTCCTGATCATGCCGAGTGGCGGCGG